>NZ_JBNKFS010000001.1:0-272560 GCF_050289425.1 Sedimenticola sp.
TCGAACCAAAGGGTTCTCATCAAATCCTCACACCCCTGATAAAACAAAAGGCCCCGCGATGCGGGGCCTTTTGTTTTATTGGCGGAGAGCGAGGGATTCGAACCCTCGATACGCTACTAACGTATACACACTTTCCAGGCGTGCTCCTTCAGCCACTCGGACAGCTCTCCAGATAAATTGTCTACTTCGCCCCACCTTTCCAGGACCGGGTTGGAGCACGCAGCGCGCTCTTTGCTCGGGCTGGGGTTTCTACCCTAGATAATCAAAAAATCAGGACGCACAAATATATCCCCTGCGCCTCTCCAATTTTTGGAGGCGCAAGGGTATACCAGAACGCCCTTTGGCGCAATGCCGGCGGGGCAGTTTCTCGGCGCCTAGAGGTGGTGACTCATGGGCAGTTGTTTGGAATCTTTAAACAGATTCCGGAAGTCATCTCCCGACATTTTAATCAATGCGCAGTGATCGCCCGCTTCAAAGTAGATCTCTGGCTGACTCAACAGTGAGGGATCCACCCAGGTGTCGATTCCATAGGCTTCACCGATAGGTGGCATGGCGCCCACTTCACAGTCAGAAAAGGCTCCAGCCATCTCACTCTCAGTGATCAATTGCAGCTTATGCCTGACCAATTCGTTGAGCCGATTGACCTCCAGACGATGTGTGGCCGGTATCACGGCCAGAACATATCGGTCTTCGTCACCTAACAGGATACTTTTTGCTAAACGGTCGCCTGGAACATGGGCCGCCTCCGATGTCTCCAGCGCCGAATTCGTGCGCGTGTGCTCGATCACTTGATATTGAGCACCATGATCCACCAGATACTCTTTTAATGTAATTGCAATTCCCATATCGCCTCCTCTGCCGATATAATCCCTCCTTGCTGAAATATCGGCATCAATTTTTCAGATCGTTCAATATGTTACCAACCCGATCATGACCCTTTTATTGGCCAAACCCAGGACCATTACAACCAGCGACATGAAACGGGTTCGCTGACCCGACAAGACACATTTACCACTTCCCCCGTGTCTGTTTAAAGTATAGTCCCTGGCATCAGGCTTAACCGATATCGAGTATTTTTTGATGGCAAGCAAGAAGAAAGAGAAGAAAAAGAATAAGAAGCCAAGCATGGCCGATCTGGCAGACCGACATCAGCTTTATGAGTTCTCTGTCCAGTATGCGGCGTCAGAAATCGAATTTGTTGATGAAACATACAGATCGATTCGTGGAAACAAGGCACAGCTGCTACGCGAAGATTTTTGCGGTACCGCCAATGTCTGTTGTGAGTGGGTACGCCATCGCAAAGGAAACCGCGCCATTGGGGTGGACCTGGATGGTGAAGTACTGACCTGGGGTCAGGAGCACAAACTTGCCGAATTGACCCAGGGCCAACGAAAACGGGTTAACCTGATTCAGGAGGATGTGCTTCTGGTCGACACGGAGGCACCGGATATCATATCCGCCATGAACTTCAGCTATTGGCTATTCAAGGAGCGTAAAAAACTCAAACAATATTTTACCCGGGTAAGGGAAGCACTCGCCGATAAAGGGGTTTTCTTCCTCGACGCCTATGGCGGTTATGACTCTTTCCGGGAACTGGAGGAAGAGCGGGAGATCAATGACGGTGAATTCACCTATATCTGGGAGCAGGAGCGCTATGACCCGGTAACCGGGGGATTGATCTGCCATATCCACTTTGCCTTTCCCGACGGTTCCAGGCTGAACAAGGCTTTCAGCTATGATTGGCGCCTCTGGACTCTCCCGGAAATCCGCGATCTACTGGAAGAAGCGGGCTTCAGCAAAGTCACCATCTATTGGCAGGGATGGGATGATGAGGGAGAACCGGATGGTATTTTTGTTCCCTCCACGACCGGTGAAGCGGATGCCGGCTGGATCTGCTATATCTCAGCCGAAAAATAGCCCGGCTAACCGGTTTTCTCATGACCATATAACTTACAATTATTTTTATATGCCTATTTGATATTTTTATTGCTCTATAAGTAAGACTAAGGTTGTCCTCAGCAACTTACCGCCCATTCATCCAGCGGCCCAGCATTTATCTACTGAGGAACAACCCATGAGCATTTCCATTCTGGATGTCCAACGTCTGGCCGCCAATTACGATGCACGCTCCCCTGAGGAGATCATTAGCCTGGCGCTGGAGACTGTCGACAACATCGCTATTTCGTTCAGCGGCGCAGAAGATGTGGTGCTCATCGACATGGCTGTCCAGATCAATCCTGACGTCAAGGTTTTCTCCCTGGATACCGGACGTCTGCACGCCGAAACCTACCGTTACCTGGAAACCGTGCGTAGCCACTACGGAATCGATCTTGACGTGGTTTCACCGGTCGGCGCCGATGTAGAAAAACTGGTTCGGGAAAAGGGTCTTTACAGCTTTTACCAGGATGGACACAAGGAGTGCTGCACCGTGCGCAAGGTGGCGCCGCTACGCCGCAAACTGGCAACTCTGAGCGGCTGGATCACCGGTCAGCGCAAGGATCAGAGCATCGGCACCCGGACCGAAGTGCCGGTTATCCAGGACGACCCCTCTTTCTCTAGCGAAGAGAACAGACTGCTCAAATTCAACCCGTTGGCTAACTGGACCTCTGCTCAGGTTTGGGAGTACATCCGTACCAACGACGTCCCCTACAACCCGCTCCACGCGCAGGGCTTCATCAGCATTGGCTGCGAGCCCTGCACCCGCGCCGTATTACCCAACCAGCATGAACGCGAAGGTCGCTGGTGGTGGGAAGACGCCGCAGACAAAGAGTGCGGTCTGCACGCCGGCAACATTGCCGCCAAGGCGGCCGCACGCTGAGTTGTTGAGTTAAGGAGAAGAGCATGGCCTTTATTACGATGGTAAAAAAACTGACCCGTGACGGACAACCCTGTGCCAAGTGCCGGGATGTAGAAGCCCGTATGCGTCGAGAAGGTCTGTTTGACCAGATCGACCGGGTGGTAATCGCCCAGGAAGGTGACCTGAGTAGTGAAGGCATGCGTCTGGCGGAGATTTATCAGGTTGATCGCGCACCGTTTTTTCTGGTGGCTGACGACAATGGCGATGTACAGATCTACACCGTCTATTTCAAGCTGTTGCGCGATGTCCTGAAACCGATAAAGGAGAAACGGCCTAGCCTGTCCGACCTGCTGAGTCCAGCCCCTGCGGCAGACTTTATCTAGGCAACAGCTATAGGATCGATCATGGATTCCCTGTTCACTCTGGCAGGTTTTGTGGTGGGCATCTGTGTGGGATTGACCGGTGTCGGTGGTGGCGCTCTGATGACCCCGATCCTGGTAATGGGCTTTGGCATACCCACGGCGCTGGCCGTGGGTACCGACCTGATCTACGCCGCTATCACCAAGGCAAGTGGTGTCTGGTTTCATGGACGTAAGGGCAGTATCCGCTGGCGCCAGGTCGGCTATCTGGCCCTCGGCAGTCTACCGGCGACGCTTATCTCGGTAGCGCTGCTCGATACGCTGCAACCGAGCGGCAACCATGAACGACTGATTACCGGAGCCCTGGGTATAACGCTGATATTCACCTCTCTGGTGCTGCTACTCAAAGAGCGCATTGCCCAGAGGTTGAAAAGCGGTAACCCGCGCACCGCCGCCTGGATCCGACTCCATCGGACAAGGCTGCTGATTCTGCTCGGAGCTGTATTGGGGGTGCTGGTCACCCTCTCTTCGGTTGGCGCCGGAGCCTTGACCGCGGCCATCCTGTTTTTGCTCTATCCACGTATGCCGGCGATTGCCATTGTAGGCACCGATCTGGCTCACGCGGTGCCTTTAGCCACCGTGGCAGGCTTGGGTCACCTGCAGTTGGGTAATGTGGATCTGACCCTGCTCGGCAGCTTGCTGTTGGGCTCAATTCCCGGCACGGCTCTCGGCAGCCAGCTGGGGTTACACCTCCCGGAACAGATGTTGCGCCGGGGCTTGGCCGGGTTGCTGTTTGTCACCGGCCTCAAGTTCGCTTTTTAGTGTTTTACTGACTATTGGAGTCAACCATGACCGACACATCCAATCCGCTGATCGACTCGAAAGATTTCGATGACTACGAGCAGCACCTGCAGAACTTTTTGCAGGGCAACCTGGACCCCCACCGATTTGTGGCTATCCGCCTCAATCTCGGTATCTATGCCCAGCGTCAGGATGGCATGTGTATGGTCAGGGCCAAACTGCCAGGCGGGAGAATGAATCCCCGCCAGTTGCTCGGTTTTGCCGAAGCGGCGGAGAAGCACTCCGGTACCAACAGCGTACATATCACCACCCGGCAAGACATCCAGTTCCACTTTGTGCCGCTGGAGAAGACGCCTCAGCATCAGCGCACATTGGCCGAGTACGGCATCGCTACCCGTGAGGCGGGCGGCAATACGGTACGCAACATTACCAGCTGTGCCCTCTCCGGTGCTTGCCCGGCGGAACATGTGGACATCAACGCCTACATCGATAAGGTGGCCAACTACTTTATCCGTCATCCGCTGACGGCATCCATGCCGCGCAAGTTCAAGCTCAGCTTCTCCGGCTGCGAATCCGATTGCGCCAATGGTCTGGTGCATGACCTGGGGGTTATCGCCACCCGTAAGGATGGGCGTCCCGGTTTCCGCCTGCTGGTTGGCGGAGGTCTGGGCGGTAAACCCAAAGAGGCAATCGTGTTGGAGCCTTTCATTGAGGAGGATCAGCTGATCCCAGCCATTGAGGCAGTGCTCTCGGTGCATGACAAATACTCCGATCGCAAGCGCAAGATGCGCTCGCGCATCAAGTTCTTGCTGGACAAATTCGGTCCTGAAGGGTTTATCGAGAAATACCGTATCGAATATGCCCGCACTTCCAACGCCTATAGCCCGGAGGCAGAACCTATCGGTGTATGGCGTGAGCGCAGTGTCGACGGTAGCCAGATAAAGACCACGCTGCGGGCGCCCACCGCACAGCACCAGGAGGATCTGAACATACTGCCGATTAGCGTCCCGGATGGCAGGCTGGAGGTCGAAACCCTGCGCAATCTTGCCGATCTGTTGATCAAAGAGAACCTGCATGACATCCGTACCACGGCGGACCAGAACCTGAGCATCTTCAATGTGCCCACCGACAAGCTCGGCAGCCTGACCGTGGCACTCAAGGCACTGGGCCTGAAACTGCCGCGGTGTGGCGATCTGGTGGTCTCGTGCCCCGGCACCGCCACCTGCCCGCTCGGCATCACCGCCTCGCGTCAGATGGCTCCGCGCCTGAGCGGCGGCGTGGGTGATCTCAGCGTACGTGTCAACGGCTGCCAGAACGGCTGCGCCAACGCCACTATCTCAGATATCGGCCTGTACGGTAAAGGCCGTCGGCATCACGGTCGGTTAGTCCCCAGCTATACGCTGCAGCTTGGAGGAGATGGCAGTGAGGGCGGCAGTATCGGTATTACCGGCCCGGACATTCCGGCTGTGCGCGTACCCTCCGCCGTGTCGCTGCTGCATGACAGCTACCATGCCGACCGCCAGGAGAATGAGAGCTTCCGCGATTGGGCTCGACGTGAGGGGCGTGAATACTTCAATGAGTTACTGGGCCACCTGAGCAACGTGGGAGCGATGGAACTGCCGTTCCTTACCCGTGACCACGGTGATAGCAGCGTGTTCAAGGTGGAGTCCATGGGAGTCGGTGAATGCGCCGGATCACAGGCCGCCCCCGCCGACAAACTGCTGTTGGATGCCCGCTATGAGTCTGACCTCAGTGTTGCCTTCGGTGCCAAGAACAAGCAGGCTGATGCCGGCGAGAGCCTGGAGAACCAGATTACCTACTCTGGACAGGCGCTGCTGGAGATCGCCGGCCTCGACCGCTCGCTGAAAGGTGAAGAGCAGTTACTGCCGGCCCTGCGCTCCGCTTACGGGTCCTATAAAGGCGAGCTGGATAAGTTGGAACAGCTTTATACCGAGCTTCGTTCTTTCCAATCGACCCTGGATGAGCTGCAGTTGTCGGAACTGATCACAGCAGCGAAAGAGATCACGGCCTGGGCCGAGGCATTGGTTGCCGAACACAACAAACGCCCGCACACGGCGGAACAGCCCCGCTCAGGCACGGATGGCTAATCAGTAGAAACACTATCTCTAAACTGAGCTGAGAGCAACGCCCCCATCTTGGGGGCGTTTTTTTCTGCCCGTCGCCCAAGACGGAGCGGGTAATCAAAGGGGTTGCCCCTGCGCCGAACCTGGAAACACCACCACTGGTCCTGTAGGGGTAGGCCCCCGTGCCTACCCTGGCCCCGCATGCCCGGAAATAATGGGCAACCACAGGGGGTTGCCCCTACTCCATCCTGAACAAAACCGTTCCCGTTCATCCCTGGCAAACACCGCTCCCGCACATCCTTGTGCTCGGCTCTGGCTTCCTTGCTTCGCCCTACCTCCTCCATCCCTGGAGTCGTCCGCGGCATAAGTCCATCCCTGGCAAACACCGCTCCCGCACATCCTTGTGCTCCACGGCATAAGTTCATCCCTGGACAAAAAAAATGCCCGGCGGGGAGGCCGGGCAAAACTCTCTATGCACTATAAGAGAGGAGGAGGATCAATGTACGAAGAGCGCTCCGTTAACCGGAATATTGGCACCGGTTATATAAGCCTGCTCATCAGAAGCCAGGAATGCGACGGCTGACGCAATCTCTTCGGGGGTACCCATGCGGCGCATCGGTATGCCGGAGATGATGGCCTCGCGCACGTCATCACGCATAGCGGCGGTCATCGCGGTCTCGATATAACCCGGTGATACGGTATTCGCGGTAATCCCCTTAGCGGCACCTTCGTGGGCCAGCGCCATGGTGAATCCATGGATACCCGCCTTCGCTGCGGAGTAGTTGGTCTGACCGAATTGGCCACGTTGGCCATTGACAGACGAGATATTGATAATGCGTCCAAAACCGCGCTCCAGCATGCCTTCCCAAGCCGGCTTGGTAACATAGAAAGCGCTATTCAGATTGGTGCTGATTACCGCATCCCAGCTCTCTGCATCCATTCGCTTCATAGTTTTGTCGCGGGTGATGCCGGCGCAGTTTACAATAATATCCACCGGGCCAAATTCGCCCTCAACTTCGGTAACCATACGGGTACTGTCTTCGGCGGAAGAGACATCACAAACAGCGAGCGCCACGTTCACACCGGCCTCTGCCCGCGCCTTGCTCCACTCTACCAACTTGTCCTCTTCAGCAGGGTGGTAGGTTGCGACAACCTGAATACCCTGTTTTGCCAGACGCTCACAAATCGCCGTCCCGATACCACCTACACCACCGGTTACGATAGCCAGACGCTTGTTTTCACTCATAACTTGAACTCTCTGTTTTAATTGTGGTTTTTAATCAGGCGCTTTTCGCAGACTTGCTGACTTGCTTGGTGAATACTTCAACACCCTGCTCAGCCCAGGAGCGATAATCATCACGCGCATCGGTAGTCACCTGAAGAGCTTCACGGCCCTTGACTACCAGATTTTCACCAAACTGCTTGGCCACTTCCATTTCGGCGTTAACCAGCTCTTTGATATCTTTCAGCTCGGTACCGGCCTTGACCATTTCGATACTGGCATCAACAAACAGGCCGAAAGTTTCGGTCTGCTTCTCTACCAGCTTTTCCCAAGTGCGAAGATTCAGTTCGCCCAAACTACGGGCCGCTTCAAAACCGGCCACACCAAACTCTTTCATGACATCCAGGTTTACGGCTGACGTTTTCATGTGATAGTTCCTTTTGTGCGTTGCAATATGTTGCGTTGCAGCATAGCGCCATACAAAGCCGCCTGTCAAGCTGTTTTTTGTGCAGCGCACAATTTCGATTAGTCACAATCCTATGAGGTAAGTTGAATCACCTGTCGTGACCGTGAAAAACAGAAGTATCGATCCTTCTTATAATTTTAATATTGCTGTAACAGTACGTTAACGAAATAATCAGACTGGATTAAATTGATAAGAACTAAACATTCTGCGCGCCTTCCAGGGTTAAAAAAACCTTCCATCTATAATTTCAGGGTTCAATCTAGATCGAAATACCAGCTATATTTGTGCACTGCACAATTTTGTGCTAGATTGTCTTCTATAGAGCGAAACCTATGGTGATTATCAAACCGTCTGGCGCGGTCAGACAGGCATAAGATCTCGATGCTCACCCGCACGCTGTGCAGGCTTCAGAATCTTAATCAGCTCTAGTAGTTAATTCTTTTAACCCTATACGAGGTAGATTCCATGGCCACACAAAATCCGTTCGATTTCTCCGCCCTCTTCGCCAGCTTTGACCCTCAGGCGATAGCCAAACAGTTTCAGGAAGGCTTTAGCGGTGCTTCCATTCCCGGTATCGATACCAACAGCCTGATGCAGACCCAACGTAAAAATATGGAACTGTTGATGTCTACCAATCAAGCAATGCTGGCCGGCTCACAAGCCCTGATCCAGCGCCAAGCCAGTATGTTGCAGGAAGCCATCGCCGAGGTCACTGCCGCTGCCAAGAAACTGGCTGAATCCGGTAATCCACAGGATGTCTCCGCCCAGCAGGTTGAACTGCTGCAGAGTGCGTTCGAGAAGGCGCTTGCAAACTCCAATGAGATCAGCAATATGGTTAGACAGACGCAGGAATCCGTCGCCGGCCAAGTTAACAACCGGATATCCGAAAGCCTGCAAGAGTTGAAAGAGACCATTGCAAAAGTAAAGTAGTTCTAAACAGCGGCCTTCCCTATACTCAACCCAGCACTAGATAAGGAACAGGAGAGAAAAATGTCGAAACCCGACCAGTCCGAGGTCAATACATTGGGCTTTGCATCGACAACCATGGAGCTACAGAAGAATTTCAAACAGGTAGAAGAGATCATGGCAAACTTTGCCAAGTCCTATGAGCACATGGATCTCGATCCGTTCAACCTGATGAAATCTTCTGCCGAATGGTATGCAGCCCTGGCAAAAGATCCGCAAAAGGCGATCAATGCCAACATCTCCTTTTTGCAGAAATCCATGGAACTGTACCAACAGTCGATCACCAATCTGCTGGGTGGCAGCGTGGCGGCTGAACCGGTCATTAGCGAAGAGAAAGGGGATCGCCGCTTCAAACATGAAGGGTGGGAAGAGCAACCGGCATTTAACGCCATCAAACAATCCTACCTGCTGGTCTCCAAATGGCTGCGTGATCAGGTGCAGGGAGTTGAAGGGCTGGATGAGCATACCGCCGAAAAAGTGGAGTTCTTTACCGAGCGCTATCTCGATGCCATGTCACCCACCAACTTCGCCGCCACCAATCCGGCCGTGATCGAGAAAGTAATCGAGACCAAGGGCGCCAACCTGGTGCACGGCCTGAAAAACATGCTGGAGGACTTGGAAACCGGCAAAGGTGAGCTACGCATCCGCATGACCGATACGTCGGCTTTCGAGCTGGGTGAAAACGTTGCCACGACCCCCGGCAAGGTGGTATTCCAAAACCGCATGTTCCAACTGATCCAGTACAGCCCGGCAACGGAAAGTGTACTGAAACGCCCGCTGCTGGTTATCCCGCCCTGGATTAACAAGTATTACATCATGGACCTTCAGCCGAAGAATTCGCTGCTGAAGTGGCTGGTCGATCAGGGGCACACGGTATTTGTCGTCTCCTGGGTCAATCCAGACAGTTCCTATGCCGACACTACCTTTGACGATTATGTGACACAGGGAGTGATTGCCGCTGTGGATGCCGTGGAAAAGGCGACTGGCGAATCGGACATCAACATGATCGGCTACTGCATCGGCGGATCATTGCTGGCTACATCTCTCGCCTACATGAAGGCGAAAGGCGACCAAAGGGTGAAAAGCGCTACCTTCTTCACCACGATGCTGGACTTCTCCAACCCCGGTGAACTGGGAGTCTTCATTGATGAAGAGCAGATCTGCGGCCTGGAGAAAAAGATGAATGAGAGCGGCTATCTGGATGGCACCCAGATGGCAGGCACTTTTAATTTGATGCGGGCCAATGACCTGATCTGGTCGTTCTACATCAACAATTATCTGTTGGGTAATGATCCGCGCCCATTCGATCTGCTCTATTGGAATTCGGATTCGACCCGGATGCCGGCCAAGATGCATGCCTGGTATCTACGCAATCTCTACCTGGAGAATAATCTCTGCAAACCGGGAGGCGTAACCATCGACGGTGTCTCCATCGATATCTCAAAGGTAGATATTCCGGTCTGCTTCGTTTCAGCGGTGGAAGATCACATTGCACCCTGGGAGTCGACCTACTCCGGCGCCAAACTGTTTTCCGGTGACGTGCGCTTTATTCTGGGTGGGTCTGGCCATATCGCCGGTATCATCAACCCACCAGCCGCCGGCAAATACAACTATCGGGTAACCGATCAGTTACCGGAAGATGCCGAAGCCTGGGCAGCCGAGGCCGAGGTGGTGGCGGGTTCCTGGTGGCCGGAATGGGACCGTTGGGTGAAAGTACTGGCCAGCGACCAGGTGGCGGCGCGCCATCCCGGTGACCGGGGTATGTCGATCATTGAAGAGGCGCCCGGCAGTTACGTAAAGCGTACCCTGAACGACATCAATCCCATTGCTCCAGCAACGGCCGCCGAGGCTTCTCCCGTCGAAATGGCCACGCCGGCCGCTGCCACACAGGCCGTGGTAACGCCCACCGCGAGGCAGGATGATTTGACCGCCATAAAGGGTATTGGTCCCAAGCTCGCGGAAGTGTTGAACAATTCAGGGATCAACCGTTACAGCCAACTGGCGGAACTGGGTAGTGACGGCATCAAACAGCATTTACTCGGTGTGGATGAACGTTACGCCCGTTATGACACCACAAGCTGGCCAGAACAAGCCAGGGAACTGATGTCAGCTTAACAACCGTTGTCAAAGTTCGCGCCAGGATTCTGGCCAGCGAAAAAAGGGCCAAATCGTATGATTTGGCCCTTTTTCATTTCGCTTAGCCTGCCTTATCGGGGTAAGGGTTCTCAGCAAAAGCCGAGGTTACTCCACATAAGGCAACAGAGTGAGCTCCACCCGCCGGTTTTGCTGCCGACCGGTTGTGGAGCTGTTGCTGGCTATGGGTCGGGTTTCGCCATACCCCACCGAGTCGATACGTACTGACTCGACACCGTCTGCGATCAGTACGTTGCTGACGGCCAAAGCACGTTGTTCCGATAAGCGCTGATTGTAGACATCGGACCCGGTACTATCGGTATGTCCGGCCACTTCAATCATGGTCGATTTATACTCTTTCAATACCAGTGCCACCGAATTCAATGTCTCCAGGAAGTTGGGATTGACCTCTGAGCGATCCACGGCGAAGGTGATATTGCCCGGCATATTGAGGATAATATTGTTACCACTGCGGGTGACACTCACGCCTGTGTTCTCAAGCTGTTGCCGCAGTTTCGCTTCCTGCACATCCATATAATAACCGACGCCACCGCCAGCCAGCGCACCAATACCGGCACCCGCCAACGCACGCTCCTTGCGTTTCTTTTTATCGCCGGAAGTGGCAATACCCAACACGGCACCGACAGCTGCGCCGATCGCGGCTCCTTTTGTGGCGCTGGAAGTCTTCTCCTCACGCGTATAGGGATCGACGGTCGTACAAGCCTGTACCAGGATCGTCGAAGCGACCAAACAACAGAGGATAATTTTCTTTTTCATAGAGAACTCCTTAAATTACCTAACAATCTGCAGAGGACTATCGGAATGGCATCCATGTAATCAATTCTGCAACACAACATCCGCGCAAACGAGCAATTCCAATCTGTCAGCCGGGTCATACTGGCATAATGCCTGCCGTCAATACAGATTGTGTTTCACAGTTTTAACATATGCCTGCCGGCATTTTCGTCCAATCGACCCATAGATGAATTAAACCATTTTGGGCTAGGTCATGCTCTACCACATCAAGTCATCCGGCACCTGGAAGTCAGCATAGGGATCGTCTTCGTCCGATTCGCTGACGGGATCATTTTTCAATACGATGGTCAGGCTATCCCGCTGCGCTATTTTTTCTGCGACACCAATCGGCACCACGGCATAACGATCATCAAACCGGGCGATGGCCAATTGTCCGCGACTGAGGCGCGACTGCACCTGTTCGGTGACGTACAGGTTTTTGATTTTGTTGCCGTCGGTGAAACTGTAGGGCAATTCTCCCCCCTCAACAGAGACCTGATTCATCTCGATCAACTGTCTGATCTGTGCCTGGAGCGCACGTTTATCAGCCTCTGCCTTACGCTGTAGATTCAGTTGCCGATCCCGCTCCGCTTGCTCTCGACGTGCTGCCTGGGCTGCCAGCTTGGCCTGATCCACCGATTGGGCCTGCCCCTTACGCTGCTGCTTGGCCTGTTTCTGTTTCTCCTTGCGAACTTCACTGGCCTTCTTCTTATCCACCAGGCCCGCCTTAAGCAGTTGGTCCTGTAATGAGATACCCATCAGTTACTCCTCATCGGTTTAGCTAATTCTTGAAACATTCGACCACAGCACCATTACGAAAAATCATGCATTGACCCGGTTCTATCCGGGTCCAGGTTTCATTGGCGGTCAGCGGTTCCGTAGCGATGACGGCCACGCGATCCTGTGGGGTGGTGACCTGCTTAAAGTCAACGCTCACATCCAGATCCTTCAACTCCGCCTTATCGAAGGGGTGTTGTCGAATCAAATAATGGAGATCCGTACTGCAGTGTGCAATCAGGATTTCCCCGTTGGAGAGCAGGAAGTTGAACGTACCCAATTGCGCTATTTGACCGGCCTTGTCTCGTATCGCCTCACAAAGCGCCTCTATCGACGGTCGCTCTGCAAAGCGCTCCCGCAAGTGTTGCAATAGGGCACAAAAGGCGCGTTCACTGTCAGTTGTGCCGACCGGCTGAAAGCAACCATTGAGTACCGGTTCATAATCGAACAGGTCGCCATTATGGGCGAATACCCAATATTCACCCCACAACTCACGCTTGAAAGGGTGGGTATTTTCCAGACGCACGGCACCCACACTCGCCTTACGAATATGGGCAATCACATTCATCGAATGGATCGGATAATGTTTAACCAGATCCGACACCACCGAATCCGCTGAGGGTTGCACATCCATAAACGTCCGGCACCCTTTTCCTTCAAAAAACGCAATGCCCCAACCGTCCTTATGTTCATCGGTCTCACCTCCCCGCCGGGCAAAGCCCTCGAAGGAGAAGCAGATATCGGTCGGCACATTACAGTTCATTCCCAACAATTGGCACATGTTTCAATCCCGGTTTCGGTCCCGTCACGTTCGGCCCAGTTGGCGGGCAATAAAGGCTGTTTTCGCAGAGAGTTCCAAGGAACACGTCCACTTATAGGCTAAATTCAATGTTTCACCGGCCGTATAGACGCCGTGCCCCCTTACCACACCAATGCGATGCGACTTCAGCATGGTCGCAACCGCCGCGGGTGCCTGCGCTACATAATCGGCGTAGGGTATGCTGATCACCGGCACTTGTGGGAAATAGAGTTGCCCTTCAAAATCCACCGGGTTAAACGTCTCTCCATTCAGGGTGGTGGCCACGGTGTAGGGGCCGTGACTGTGCAACACAGCCGTTGCGGCCGGATTCTGCTGATATACCTGCTGATGTAGCGGACCGTCCAGCGATGCGCCATCACCGCAGCCCTGCTCAACAGAACAGAGCACCAGATCGTTGACGGTCAAGGTATCGGCACAGGCGCCTGTGGGAGTGACCCAAAAACGGTCACCATCACGTATCGAGGCGTTACCGCTGTGCGAATCATTATTGCCGTACTGCCTTAGCCACCGGTAGGCCTGCACCAATTGCCCTCGTAAATCCATCTCTACCCCTTCACAGCCAACTATCCACCTATGATAGGCGAATTATCCCTTTATCAGTACAATAACGGAAATCCCCACACTGGATTCATTATGGGTTGCATATACATCAGGGGCAGACCTTTGTCTCATCTCGCTCACCTTCTGGATAGCGTATTTCGCCCGACAGGGCGGTATGTGTGGAGGCGTTGACGTTGCTGGGACCCGATGACCTCTCCGCGCTCTGGGTCACGTTGCGCCTGGCACTGACCTCTACCCTGCTGTTGCTGGTCGTGGGAACTCCGGTCGCCTGGTGGCTGGCTAAATCAACGTCTCGAGCACGTACCCTCGTGGAAGCCGTGATTGCCCTTCCGTTGGTCCTACCACCGACAGTACTCGGATTTTACCTGCTCATCGCACTCTCCCCTTCCGGATTCATCGGTGCAGGCTGGACCTCATTGGGTGGTAGCGGTCTAGCTTTCACCTTTACCGGACTGGTTATCGGTTCCGTTCTTTACTCAATGCCTTTTGTAGTCCAGCCTTTGCAGAATGCCTTTGCCGCCATTGACCGACGCACACTTGAAGCCGCCAGCACCCTACGAGCGGCCCCTTTGGATTGCTTCCTTTCCGTGGTGCTGCCACTGTCTCGTCGTGGTTTGATCACCGCCGCCACACTGGGATTTGCCCATACCCTGGGCGAATTCGGTGTTGTATTGATGATCGGTGGCAATATACCGGGTAAAACACAGGTGCTGTCGATCGCCATCTACGATCATGTCGAATCATTACAGTATGGCCAGGCCCACCTCCTCTCCGCCGGTCTGTTGGTGTTTTCATTCCTGATATTGTTCCTGGTTTACCGCATGAACGGCACCAGCCTGTTGCGCCGGGAGGGGCGGTGAGAGACGCCATCCAATTTCGCTTTCGGCTACCACTTGGCGATTTCATGCTGGACACATCGGGAACCCTCCCCAGTCAGGGGGTAACCGCTCTGTTTGGCCGTTCCGGCTGCGGCAAGACCTCTCTGTTACGTTGTATTGCCGGACTGGAACCCACGGCCGATGCGTTTTTATCAATCGCGGGCGAGTGCTGGCACGACTCCAGTACGGGTTTTTATCTGCCACCCCACAAGCGTGCTATCGGTTATGTATTTCAGGAAGGAGTACTGTTCCCTCACCTTCCGGTGAAGGACAACCTGAACTTCGGCTATCGTCGGACCCCTACCGATCAACGCACAGAAGAGTTTGAACGGGTGGTTAAACTATTGGCACTTCAGCCGCTGCTCGAGCGCAGTCCGGCACAGTTGTCCGGCGGAGAGAAGCAGCGGGTCGCTATAGGCAGAGCGCTTCTGAACAATCCACGGCTTCTGCTGATGGATGAACCCATGGCCGCCCTTGACCGAGGCCATAAAAAGGAGATTCTACCTTACCTTGAGCGATTGCACGGTGAGGCCAGTATCCCCATCATCTACGTCACCCACGACCTGGATGAACTGGCCCGTATTGCCGACCACCTGCTTTTAATTGAAAAAGGAGCCCTGCTTGCTGCCGGGCCATTGAGCGACATGCTCGCCCGGATCGATTTGCCGATTGCGCGGGACGAAGGGGCCGGCGCGCTATTCGACACCCGAATCATCCAGCATGATGAGACGTATCACTTGACCCGATTGGCATTTGCGGGGGGAGAGTTGACGGTAGGATGGATCGATCGGCCCGTGGGCGATGCGGTCAGAATCCGCATACACGCCAAAGACGTCAGTCTGGCCCTTGAGCCGCCTGGACTGACCAGTATTCTAAATGTCATGCCGGTGACCGTGCTGGAGATGGCCGCACATGGTCGCGGCCGGATGATTGTCAAGCTCGACCTGGGAGGCACACCGCTTCTGGCACGCATCACCCAGAAATCCCAGGCCAATCTCGGTTTGATCCCGGGCATGCACATCTACGCTCAGATCAAAAGTGTCGCCCTGTCACTTTAACGGCAGCCCGGGCAGGTGCAATCCTAGGCCTGTGCTAACCAGCCGAGAATAAAATCGGCGATCTCCCCGGCTTCATTGAGATCCAACCTTGGCAGATGGAGATCATGAGGCGGGTCGCCGTCGCAGGCAAAGGCAATAATGGTGGGATCACCCGGATAGATCAGCGGTTTCCCGAGTGAGGCACGATGCAGTTCAATCTTGGGAAATGCCTCATGCTTGAAGCCTTCCACCAAAATCAAATCCAGAGCCGACTGATCCAGTTGGTTTACCATATCCTGTAAAATGGGGTCACCCCCACGGTCGGTCTCGACCATAAGCGCCCAGCGACGCCCTGAAGCAACCAGCATCTGAGAGGCACCGGCTTTGCGCAGTTCATAACTGTCCTTTCCCGGCTGGTCGATATCAAATTCGTGATGCGTATGCTTCACCATACCGACATGTAACCCCTGCGTTTTTAGCAGTGGCAACAGCTTCTTCAGAAGGGAAGTCTTGCCGGTGCCGCTATAGGCAGCGAAACCCAGAACCGGTATCTCAGACTGCAGCATTTAACCTGGCATCCTCGACGCGTGTGTATAAACAAATTGACACCGCAACACCGCTTAAGTGGGAGTAAAACATTGACCACCTGCACTTTTTACCCGCCATGACGTCAACACGACCATTATTTACCCAGACTGCCAAACACTGTTTTCAAGATATTCGTGGTGCGGGCAACGGGGTCCTTTCTAATCAACTGCTCCTGTTCCGCCAATTTCAGGAACAGGCCATCCAGCGCCCGGGCGGTAACATATTTATCCAGGTCCAGCGCATCCATATCCACATAAGAACCCAGAAAACCCACTTGGCCAATTAAGTTCTTATAGGCAGCGGTCACACCAACCTGTTTGGTGGCTTGCTGCACAATCGGCAAAACCGCGTCAGTCAGGCGGCGCCCTCCCTTAGCCTTGAAGTAGTCGGTCGCCGCAGTATCGCTACCGTTGAGAATGCCCCGTGCATCCTCCAGTGACATCTGGCGTATGGTATCGCCGAAAATCCCGAGCGTTTCAGGCACCGCCTTTTCCGCCGCTCGATTCAGTGTTGTCTCGAACTCATCCACCAACTGGTCCTGTCCGATCGCCCTGAGCCCTTTGGCAACACGCTTCAAACCGTCCGGCAGCGGGATTCGCACCTGCGCGTCATTCAGGTAACCGCCTTGGCGGCCGAGCAACGCAATGGCTTTTTCAGCACCGACGCGTAATGCATCCTTAAGTCCCTGGACAATCTGATCATTGCTCAGCGCCTTGGAAACCGCGGGAGCATCACTACCCGTCACCGCCTCCTTGGCCGAATTAAGCCAGGATTTCCAATCCGCTTGGACCGTTCCCGCCAGCAGTGCAGCACAAATTGTGAGTGCAAACCCGACCTTTTTCCGCTGCATACATGAACTCCCGAATTCCTGTTTTCCGTCATGTCGAACACCGTCAGGTAGACATTTTCCCCTGACCGTCGTAGGTATCACAGTGTAACAGATGTGTGTAAAACGCGGACATTCCCATTCCAGGGATGGTGTGCATGGATGGAGAGTATCTGAACTAACGCTGATCGCCAGGGTTTGCCTAATCAGGCAGGAAACCCTGGCGGAGAGGATCGGTATCGATTGGCAACGATAGGATCAGCGCGATGTGCTGGTACCTATCAACAGTGCAAATTTCAGTGCCTCATGTCGGCTGACACGTGCCGTCTGGTTTGCCGGAGCGTTACAGGTGAATCCCGGCGTACAACGCGGCACTCGGGCCACCATTCCTGCATCCTCAATCACGGCACGTTCCTGCAGATGAGAGGTAATAGCAGGGAATCCTTTTCCGGCTGAAATCGATCCATAGTTTTGGGTCGTACCCATGGCGGTAGTTGATGCCGCTAACAACATAGCAAGACCCATTACCGTTTTAGAACCCATATGTTCTGATCCGAATATTTTGCCCATGACGCCACCTCAGTATCTGCCCGGTTATCGCCCTCCCGAGTGAAAGTCTGGACATAACATTAGAGATAAACAAGCCCAAATCCGTTATATCAGCGGGTTTATTTACAAAGCGCTACTGTAATCCCAAAACGGTTTACGACAGCCTCCCAATCCGTGCGGAACCCCTTGGCACTCAATAGGTCGACTGGTTCACAGTAGGACCGGAGACATTGCAGGCGGGAAATACAGATCGAGGAAGAAAGCGAGCAAATCACAGGGTAGACAGGCCGTTATTTCGAGCCGTGCAGCATCACGACCAAGTCGGCTTCGCTACGGCTCAAACCCAGCTCTTGCACCAGCACGCTGGCCGAGGCTCCTTGCTGAACCAGTTGGATAGCTTCACCATAAGGACGATCAGGTTGGCTGGTTTCAATGGATTCCTGTCGATGGGCGAGGTCACGGCCAGTTCTTTCAAGATTACTGACTCGCTGATCCACACCTACAGCACCCGAGCAGAGTGCATTCAGGTTTTCGGTCAAGGAGTGAATTTGCGCCTCGGCCTCGCACAACCGTCGGGCATAATGACGTAATCGCAGACCCACGAGTATTATTGCCGCTATCGCCGAAACGGCTAGAAGAAGGGAGACAAGCGAAAGGATTTCCATAACAGGTTAATCAGGCGTAATCGTCTATTTTTGGATGTTTCCCTCCCCCGTCGCTTACCGGCTCAGGGGACGGCTGTTTCTTCTTTTTATTTTGTGGATCTGATTCGGGGCGCTTCTTTTTGGCATCATCACGGCGAACAGGCCAAGTCGGCTTGATCGGTGTTGGTTGGCTGATTTCCGGCACATTGCACCTCCCTCTCTCCACATAGTCAGAACATACCGACCTGGTCCCACTCCTCTTCGCTCAGCAACTTATTGAGATCTACCACTATCAACAAATCGTTATCACGGGTGGCGACGCCCTGAATGAACTTAGAACTGTCCTCATTCCCCACGTTTGGTGCGGAATCGATTTCGGAACCGCGCAGCTCAACCACTTCAGCGACACTATCCACCAAAATCCCCACGACTTGCATTTCGGATTCAATGATGACAATCCGGCTGGCTTCGTCGATGTCTCCGGGCGGTAACCCAAAACGGCTACGGGTATCAATCACGGTCACGACGTTTCCGCGCAAGTTGATAATACCCAGGACATAGGGTGGCGCACCGGGTACGGGAGCAATCTCAGTGACTCGTAAAACCTCTTGCACGTGCATCACATTGATGCCATAGGTCTCATCTTCCAGGCGAAATGTAACCAGTTGATAAACCGGATCATTTGCGGAACCCTCGGCAGCGCGAGTAGTCATGGTCGTACCTCTGCTTCACCTAAATTATATGTCAATTTAATGACGCCCATGTGGGCCATACCGGTTAACTGCATTATTTATGCCCAACCATATCGAGAAGCGCATCCACATTGAGCAGTACGCTCAGTTGGTCAATGACCGTACCGGCCATCCAAGAGCGGCAACCCTCCCCTCTTCGCCAACGTACACTCTCCTTTTCCAGCACCAGCGGACTTTGCAGGCTGTCGCAGGCCAATCCCCAGCGACCATCCCCGATAATCAGTACATGACTGCCACGCCGCCGCTTGTCAGAGACCTTCTCCATGCGCTCGGGCATGATCAACTGGGCCGTATCGATAACCACCACTCGTTGATCCCTGTGAACAAACACGCCCATGTACCAATCGGGCTGGCCCGGAATCTGGGTTAAATCCTGATCCCACTCGGTAATGCTGCTCAGCGCTGTGAGCGGAACCACCAAGTTCATACCGCGAACTTTAAAAGGCAGACATTGGAAACTTGAACGCCCCCACTCCGGGATAATCTCGACTGGTTCACTCGATAGCGATTCGGGTGTCTCTACTGCTGTATCGACCGACGGGACAATTTCTATAGCTGGCGGGGCTTGAACCGGCGCTTCGGTGTGCACCCCCTGGCGTATCTCCACCACTTTGGCCAGTTTGGGCGTCTCATCTACCGGGGGTGCCAAAATTGGCTGCGTCGTCTCCTGGTACTCTTCCACCTCACTCAGTAGTGCTGCCAAATAGGTATCAATGGCTTGCTCCGGAGCATGTAACACCGCTTTAGGTTTGTTGGGATCGGTACTCATTGCGCCACACCGGACAGCGGAAGCGGTTTCGGTTCACTCTGCAGCATCTCCAGCAACGCCGTATAGGCCTCTACGCCTTTTCCCCGCGGGTCGGCGACCGGTGGAGGAAGACCGACCTTACTCGCCTCTCTAAACTGGGTATCAACAGGAATCACCCCATTCCAGATATGTTCGCGATAGGTCTCTCTAAGTACCCGTAAACTGTCTACCGAGGCCCGGGTACGGCGATCAAACATAGTGGGGACAATCGTATAAGGCAGTGGGGTTGCCCGTGCTTTCAACACCATTTTTAACGTGTGAAGCATACGTTCCAGCCCTTTCAGGGCAAGAAATTCCGTCTGGACCGGGATCACCAACCTCTCACAGGCCGCCAGCGCATTCACCATCAATACACCCAGCATCGGAGGGCAGTCGATCATCACGTAGTCAAACTGCCCCGACAGAGATTCAAAAGCCCGTTTCAGCACCAAGCCCATCCCCTCCATACGTCCTGCCTGCCGATCCAACGTCGCCAGCGCAACCGATGCCGGTAAGAGTTGCAGCCCTTCCGTGCCGGTTTTGTACAACAGTGTGGCCGGGTCAATGGTTTTTTTATCCGCCGCTGCCTGAAACAGACTGTAGGTGCTCTCCTCGATAACATCGGGGTCGTACCGAAAATAACTGGTTAATGAACCGTGCGGGTCGATATCCACCAGCAACGTACGGAACCCCCATACCGAAAGGAGCCCCCCCAGCGTTACCGCGGTGGTGGTTTTGCCAACGCCCCCTTTCTGATTGGCAATTGTCCAGACCTTCATTTCACACCCCCGGGAGAAGCCTCAGGCGTGTATCCACTGCTATCCATCATCTGCTGCGACATAATAAGCAGATTGACACGTCGATTATTTTTCCTGCCCTCGGTTGTGTCGTTGCTGGAAAGCGGTCTGAATTCGCCGTAACCAATCGCTGCCATTCGATCGGAAGCGACGCCCAGCTTGGCGAAATAGTGCACCACGCTGGCGGCACGGGCAGCCGACAGTTCCCAGTTTGACGGAAAGCTAATGGTATTGATCGGGACATTATCGGTATGCCCCTCCACATTAATCATATTGGGCAACGGTTTGACGATCAGAATCACCTTGCGCAAGGCTTTGAGCGCCTCTCGCGAAAGTCGGGCGCTGCCGCTATCGAAGAGCATACTGCTCTTCATCTCGACCTCTATCCCCCTATCCGTGTGGGTCACATTAACTAGCCCTTGATCGGCATACTCAAGGAGCGACTTGGACAGCGAGTCCTGGACTGCATCCAGTGTCCGGATCTCGACAATGGAATCGCCACCCTGCTTTTCGGACATCGGGTCTGAACTCAGTTCTTGGGGACGGCTCTGCTCCGGAATAACCGGATCACCCATCTGCGGCTCAAGGGTACGCACTTCCTCACCGACCTGGATGGGATCCTTGCTGCGTACCGGGGCAACAAAAGCTTCCGTCAGGGTATTGGACAACACCCGATACTTACCGTCGTTGACCGACGAAATGGAGTACATCACGACAAAAAAAGCGAACAGCAGGGTAATAAAATCGGCATAGGAGACCAACCACCGTTCGTGGTTGTCATGCTCCTCATGCCGTCTTCTGCGCGCCATCAGATAATGTATCCCTGAAGTTTGGATTCAATATTGCGCGGGTTTTCCCCTTCGGCAATGGATACGATACCTTCCACCACCATTTCCCGATAATGTGTCCGGGTCAGCGCCAACGCCCTCAGTTTGTTGCCAAACGGAAGGAGAAACAGGTTTGCCAGTCCGACACCATAAATTGTAGCCACAAATGCCGTGGCGATACCGCTACCCAGCTTGCCGGGGTCCGCTAGATTCTGCATGACATGAATCAGGCCCATGACAGCACCGATAATACCGATCGTAGGCGAGTATCCGCCCATACCCTCAAAGACCCTGGCCGCCTGCAAATCATGGTGCTCACGGGTCTCTATCTCCACTTCCAGAATATTGCGGATAACTTCCGGCTCACTGCCGTCTACCAACAGTTGCATACCTTTGCGAATAAACAGATCCGGTTCCTTTTCCGCTATCTCTTCCAGTCCGAGCAAGCCCTCTTTTCTGGCGATATTGCTCCAATCCACCAGTTTTTTGATGGTGGGATTCAACTGTTGCCTGGGTGGTTTGAAGACACTTCCCGCCGAACGCAGGGCATGCAAAAACACCGACATCGGCGTCTGCAGCATGATGGCACCCACGGTGCCGCCAAACACAATCACCAACGCCGGCCCGTTAGCCAGCGCCCCTACCTCGCCGCCTTCCAGCGCATTCCCTCCCAGGATTGCGCCAAAGGCGATAATGACACCGACTATGCTCAGATAATCCACATCACACCGCCTTGATCAGATTGGGGCCGATATCCGCCAGGGCTAGTACACGATCGGATAGCCCTGCCTTTTCTACCGCCTGAGGCATTCCGTATACCACACAGCTCTCCTCGCTTTGCGACCAAATAGTCGAACCTCCCTCCTTGAGTGCACGTGCCGCCTGTTTTCCATCCGCCCCCATTCCGGTCAAAATAATGGCCAACACTTCACGTGGCATCAAACGGGCGGCTGATCCGAAACTCACATCCACACATGGACGATAGGTCTGATCCGAAGTGCTCTCCTTGATTCTGATGACAGCCCCCTCTCCGCGGCGTTCCAGAATCATCTGTTTGCCACCCGGCGCAAGAAAGGCGTGTCCCGGACGCAGCAGATCACCATCAACCGCCTCTTTGACGCTAACGGCACACTGGGTATCGAGCCGCTCCGCATAGGCCGGGGTAAAACTGGCCGGCATATGCACAACAATGATTATCGGCAAGGGGAAATCGCTGGGCAGTGCAGCGAGCAACGTTTGAATAGCCACCGGCCCACCCGTGGATGCCCCAATAGCCACCAGTTTGTAACTTCCGCGATGGACCGGAGCAACTGCCCTGGGCTCGACAGGCTTGACGGACGGTTGGGGTCGTATAATGGTACCGAGCCGACGCGTGACGCCGCGCGTTCCGATTGCCAACACCCGCCGGACCAGCAGTTTCGATGCTTCTTGACCCGTTGAACTATCGAACTGCTTGGGCAGGAAATCCACCGCACCCGCTTCTAGCGCATCCAGCGTCGCCTTGGCCCCTTCGTGGGTTAATGACGAAAACATCAGGATCGGCGTCGGATTTTCCGCCACAATACGTTTTACCGCACTGATGCCATCGAGTACCGGCATCTCCACGTCCATGGTGATCACATCCGGCTTCAGCCGCCGGGCTTCCCGTATTGCGCTCTGTCCATCACCGGCAAAACCGACCACTTCTATCGCCGGATCCGTGCCCAGAATAGAGGCTATCCTTCTGCGGAAGAAGGCCGAATCATCAACGATCAGTACACGCACCCGGGAGGCAATCATGGGTGCGCATCTCGCTGATTACCTGGAGTTGGCAGGAGACGATTAAAACTTACCGCAACCACCTCTCGCGAATTGGATTGGCGATCAGCGACGGGCATATTTTCTCATCAGCCCCGGGATATCAAGGATCAGGGCTATATTACCGTCACCCGTAATCGTCGCCCCTGCCATGCCGTCCAAGCCCTGCAACAGAGCGCCTAGAGGTTTAATAACCACCTCTTCCTGGCCGATCAGATGATCCACCACCAATCCGACCTGGGTATTGCCCACCGTCACGACGACAACGTGACCGACCGATTCACGGTTCTCCCGCGAACTGTTCGGCACCAACCACTTATGCAGGTAGAAAAGCGGTAACGCCCGCTCACGAACCATGATGGTTAACTGTCCATCCACTACATTGGTACGGCGCAGATCCAAATTAAATATTTCCACCACACTCGCCAACGGCAAGGCAAACGGCTGCGTACCTAAAACCACCATCAAGGTTGGTAGAATGGCCAGTGTCAGCGGCAGTTTAATGGTGATCAAACTCCCTTTTCCGTACTCGGAGTCAATCTCAACCTGGCCATTCATCTGGGCGATGCGGGTCTTCACCACGTCCATGCCGACCCCGCGTCCCGAAACATCGGAGATCTCTGTCTTGGTCGAGAACCCGGCCGCGAATATCAGGTTATAGCAATCTTTATCATCCAGACGCGCCGCGGCCTCTTCATCCATCATGCCCTTCTCAACCGCCTTGCGACGCAGCACATCGGGATCCATGCCTTTACCGTCATCAGCGATCGTCAGCAGGATATGGTCGCCAGCCTGAGCCGCTGAAAGTACCACCTTGCCTTTACGGGGCTTGCCGGCCGCTTCCCGCTCATCCGGACTTTCGATGCCATGATCCACCGCGTTACGCACCAGGTGCACCATGGGATCGGAGAGCGCCTCGACCAGATTTTTATCCAGGTCGGTCTCTTCACCGTGCAGTTCAAGATCGATCTCCTTCTTGAGACTGCGTGCCAAATCCCTCACCACCCGGGGAAAACGGCCAAATACCTTTTTCACCGGTTGCATGCGGGTCTTCATCACCGAGTTCTGCAGATCCGAAGTCACCACATCCAGATTGGCTACCGCCGTGGCTACCTCTTCGTCTCCAAGCTTGGCCTTGAGCGTTTCCAGACGATTGCGCACCAACACCAGTTCGCCGACCATATTCATGATCTCATCCAACCTGGCGGTATCAACACGGATAGTGGTTTCTGCCGTAGCCGGAGGGGCCTTGCGGGCTTGTCCGGCGTCGTTTTTTTCTGGGGCCTTTGCTTTTTCAGGGGCAGATCGCTGTATAGTCGGCTTCGGCTTTTCCGACGGTTTTGAGGCCGGTTTAGCTGGCTTGGCGGCAGCACTTGACTTGGCGCTCGGAGCTTCCGCCACGCCATTGATCGCGCCGAACTGACCCTTGCCATGCAATTCATCGAGCAGGGCGTCGAACTCTTCTTCCGTTATCTCATCGGAGTCTGCCGTCGCGGCAGCGGCGACCTGGGGGACAGGCGATTTGGCCCTGGCGGCGGCCGCCTTCTCTTCAGCCGCCGTCGGCACCCCCTTAAACTGCCCCTTTCCATGCAATTGATCCAGGAGGTTTTCAAACTCTTCCTCAGTGATGTCATCACCGCCAGCGGGAGCCGCCTCAGTTACCGGCTCCGCTTTCACCGGGTCGGCTTGAGCGGGAACGCCGCCGTGCTTGCCGGTTCCGTGAAGCTGGTCCAGCAGCTTTTCAAACTCCTCTTCGGTAATATCATCGCCGCCAAGCGCCGGGTCGACAGGCGATCCTGCTGCCTCAACCACCTGGGCAGGTTCGGGGTCTGATTCGGGTTCGGGCTCAGATTCGGCTGCGGATGTAACAGTAGGAACCTCATCCGCTACTTCACTTTCAGGAACAGCCAATTGGTGGAGCGTTTCAATCAATACCGGGTCAGCGTCATCCGGCTCTTCACCCGATTGCACCTTGGCAAACATCTCATTAACAACGTCGAGCACCTGGAGCACGGCGTCCATCAGGACCGCATCTACCCGACGCTGCCCCTGGCGCAAAAGATTAAATACGTCCTCTGCGCGGTGGCAAACCGTTACCAGCGGGTCAATACTCAGAAAACCTGCGCCGCCCTTGATGGTATGGAAGCCACGAAAAACCGCATTCAAGAGATCATAATCGTCGGGGCGTTGTTCTAGATCCACCAACTGTTCATTCAGTTGCTCAAGGATTTCCCCGGCCTCAACCAGGAAGTCCTGCAGGATCTCGTCATCCATATCAATGGCCATGCTTCGACACCTCTAAAAGCCCAAACTGGATAGCAGGTCATCCACATCATCCTGTCCATTGACCGTATTGCCCTGATCAATGCCGGGAATAACGGGTCCTTCCAGTTTCTTTGCATCTTTTTGTTTTTCTGGCAATTTTGAGCCGGATATCCGAACCAGCTGTACCAGCTTGTCTTCAACATCGTGTACCAGGGTGATCACTTGCCGGATAATTTGTCCGGTCAGGTCCTGGAAGTCCTGAGCCATCAACACATCGGTCAAATGACTATGCAACTGCTTCGACCTTTCCGTTGTCAAGGTCAGAAAACTACCCAAATCCTTACTCAACTCCCGAAAATCATCGACCGACAGCTCCCGATTGCAGAAGCGTTCCCATTGCGCTGAAATTGCCAGTGCCTTTTTGCCCAGGTCATCCGCCAGCGGTAACCCTGCTTCTACGGCTCCCAAGGTTTTATTGGCGGATTTTTCAGTCATGCTGATTACGTAGGTCAATCGTTCACTGGCATCCGGAATATCTATTTGTGCCATCTCATTGATGCGGGGATCCAACAGAAACTCATTGATCGCCTCATGCAGCTCCCGTGTGAGCCGCCCTACCTCAACAAACAGTTTGCTCTCAACACCTTCCGAGAGCATGGCGCTAATATGCGTCGCCTCTTCCTCGTTGCCTGCCTCAAGCTGTTCAACCAGTTGTCTTGCCAGCATCAGACGTTCATCACTATCCATACAGTTCTCCAGACGGATTTGTCATGCTGACGCTTAGCTGCCTACACGTTCAAAAATCTTGCTTATCTTCTCTTCCAGAGTTACGGCGGTGAACGGTTTCACCACATATCCATTGACACCTGCCTGTGCCGCCTCAATGATCTGTTCGCGCTTTGACTCAGCCGTTACCATCAACACCGGCAATTTCACCAGATTCGGATCCGCACGCACCGCCTTCAGCAGATCAATACCGGTCATACCCGGCATATTCCAGTCCGTTACCAGGAAATCAAAGTTACCTGACTGCAACATGGGCAAAGCGGTATTACCATCGTCTGCTTCCTGAGTGTTGGTAAACCCCAGGTCCCGAAGCAGATTCTTAATAATCCGTCGCATTGTGGAAAAATCGTCCACAATGAGAATCTTCATGTTTTTATTCAAGGCAACCTCCAAACTCGATGCCGTTATGCGTTTTCATAAACCGATCAGAACTCATCTGTATCGGATAACCAATCTGCCAGGCGGGCGCGTAGTCGCAACGTCGCCTGGCTATGTATCTGGCACACCCTGGACTCACTGACGCCAAGAACCTGGCCAATCTCTCTCAAGTTCATCTCTTCGTCGTAATAGAGTGCGATAACCAATCTCTCTCTTTCCGGCAAACCGGCGATAGCCTCTGCCAGGGCCTTCTTAAAGGCGTCTTTCTGCATGCCGTCAAACAGCCCCGCCGACTCGCTGTCGTTGCCGTCGTAGGGGAGCTCGCCCACCGCCTGCAGCTCTTCAATACTAAAGATCCGGCAGCCCGCCGCATCCTGCAGAATGCGATGATACTGAACTAAATTCATATCCAGTATCTCTGCCACTTCTACATCCCGTGCATCCCGCCCCTGTTCATTCTCTATGGATCGCATGGCATCCGCGACCATTCTGGCTTTCCGATGTACTGACCGGGGAGTCCAATCGCTACGCCGAATCTCATCCAGCATGGCTCCCCGTATGCGAATCCCTGCATAAGTTTCGAAGCTGGCCCCCTGGCTGGGATCGTAATTTCTGCTTGCCTCAAGCAAACCGATCATCCCTGCCTGTATCAGATCATCCGCCTGAACATTGGGTGGCAGACGGTTCATCAGATGATAAGCAATACGCTTGACCAGTGGCGCATGCCGGTTCACCAAGGTGTCGGCATCCATCTCCTGAATCGCGGTATAGCTCGCTAATCCGTTCACCGGCCTATCTCCCCGCTCTGACTTGTGTATTGAATCAGCCGTTCCACGAAGAACTGCAGGTGCCCGCTAGCACCGTCCGGTACAGGCCAGTTATCGGCCTTTTGCGCCAGATTCTTGAATATTTTTGCGATATGGCTACGCGGGTTGGCTTGAACCACGGGTTTTTGTGATTTCACGGCCTTTCTGAGATTTTCGTCGTAAGGAATGCTGCCCATGTAGGTAAGCATAACATCCAGGTACTGGTCTGTGACACGGCACATCTTGTTATAAAGATTGCGCCCCTCTTCAGCCGTGCGGGTCATGTTCGCCAGAATACGGAACCGATCCAGCCCATACTCCCTGTTGAGCAGCTTGATCATGGCGTAAGCATCCGTGATTGATGCCGGTTCATCGCAAACCACCACGATTAACTCCTGCGCCGCTCGACTAAAGCTGACCACAGTATCGGAGATACCCGCCGCCGTGTCGATAATCAACACATCCAGATCGCCGCCCACATCACTGAAGGCGCGGATCAGACCGGCATGCTCAGCGGCACTCAATTCGGCCATCTGCTGCACACCCGATGCCCCGGGCACCACCCGAATGCCGGCCGGCCCCTGCAATACGACCTCTTCCAGAGAGCGTTCACCACTTAACACATGGGACAGGTCGTACTGCGGATGCAGACCCAATACCACATCGATATTGGCGAGCCCAAGGTCGGCATCGAGCAACATCACTCGACGCCCCATCTCCGCCATGGCAACGGCCAGGTTTACCGAAATATTGGTCTTACCGACTCCGCCTTTACCTCCCGTGACCGCGATTACCCGTACCGGTGTAGGCTGTACCATGCGTCTTAATCCTGCTGCTTGATCAGTTATTGGGTCAACCATGAGCATTTGCTCTCGCACCTCCGAGCGCCAGGGCCAGGTATTCGTCGGAATACTCCGCGCCCCCATTGCTACATGCCACGGCCTTGCTGACCAGCGTATGCGAACGAGCCAAATGGAGGTCTTCGGGTACCTTCTGACCGTCAGCAAAAAAGGCCAAGGGTAGCGCCTTGTGTATCAACGCTGAAAGCGCACCACCCAGTGAACCGGCCTCATCCACTTTCGTCAAAATACAGGCCTCGGGTTTGGCCGCACCAAACGCGCTGATCGCCTGTTCCATGGAGGAGTAATCGGTGGCGGCAGAGAGGGTCAGGAAGCTGCGCACACCCTGACCGGCCACATCCAGCAGTGCCAGCTGTTCACTCAGCCTGACGTCACGCTGGCTCATACCGGCCGTATCGATCAATATCAACCGTTTACCGGTCAATCCGTTCAGCGCCACAGCCAACTCTTCGCGAGTGCCAGCTGATCGTACCGGGACATCCAGGATCCTGGCATAGGTATTTAACTGCTCCTGGGCGCCGATGCGGTAATTGTCTGTGGAGATCAACGCCACTTGACGGGTGCCGTAACGCAGGGCAAAACGGGCGGCCAGCTTAGCCACTGTCGTGGTCTTGCCCACACCGGTAGGACCAATTAGCGCAAACACTCCGCCCTGTTCCAGCAGATCATCACCGACGGTTTGGATCTGGTTGGCAAGATAATAGAGTGCCTTTCTCCAAGCCTGGTCAGCTGTCTCTACGTCGGTGACGCTTTCAACCAGCTCACCGCAGATATCGGGACTGATGGAGAGTCCCATCAGTTTGCGGAAAAGGTCACGCGTCTCCGGCTTGTGGTGTCCCATCTCCCGCCAGCTTAATCCGGAAAGCTCATTTTCCATCATACGACGAAGTGCCCGCATCTCCTGACGCATTTCAACCAGGACCGGATCCTGACTCCACTCCACCTTGGGAATTACCTGCTCCTTCAATGCAGCCACAGAAGCTACAGGTGGGGTGGATGCGGCAGCGGGAGCACTTTTCCGCTCCTGGCGGGTCGATTTGACCGGCTCCAGCGTGGGTTTCGTATGGATTTCCGGCGAGGGGATAAAGGCGGCGGCATCATAATCAATAGCCGCCACCAGCTCGACACCACCATCGACCTTTTTGTTGGAGAGAATGACCGCATCGGAGCCCAGCGCCTCGCGAACCTGTCGCAATGCCTGCCTGATATCCGATGCAAAAAAGCGTTTAATCTTCATACCTAGCTTTCCCTGCAGCCAGCTACACGATCAAACGGCTCTTTAACTCGCCATTTTCAAATGATCGACCGTTTAGCGATGGCTGCCTTATGTGTCTGCATTGGGCCTGCCCACCGTGGCAACCACTTTGATCTTGCGGTTGTCCGGTATTTCGTTATACGAGAGTACGCTCATGCCCGGCACGCTGTGCTTGACGAAACGCGCCATCCACATGCGAATGGGCGCCGCGACCAGAAGAATACTCTCTTGTCCTGCTGTTTCCTGTTGGCTGGCGGTTTCGACCAGCGCTTTCTGTAACTGTTCGGCCAGACCGGGTTCGAACCCGACGCCCCCCTCTTGGGTAGGCTGAATCGTTTGCTGCAATATCTGTTCCAATCCAGGATCCAACACCACAACAGGAATTTCTTCAACAGGACCAACAAGTTGCTGAACAATCGAACGAGAGAGTGCGACCCGGGTTTTGGCGGTCAGAGCGCCGAGGTCTTGACTCTGGGTACCGTATTCCGCCAATGTTTCGGCAATCGTGCGGATATCGCGGATCGGCACGCCCTCCGAAAGCAGGTTCTGCAGTATCTTCAGCAGTTGCCCCAATGTCAGAACCGACGGCACCAGATCTTCCACCAATTTCGGCGCACTGCGGCCAAGCACTTCCATCAACTGCTGCACCTCTTCATGCCCAATCAACTCATGGGCATGCGACTGCAATATCTCACTCAGGTGGGTCGCCACAACCGTGCTGGCATCGACGACGGTATAACCCAGGGTCTGTGCCTGATCCCGCTGTGAGGCGTCGATCCAGACCGCTTCCAGACCAAAGGCCGGATCGGTGGTGGTTACGCCCTGCAACGTCCCGAACACTCTGCCCGGATTAATCGCCAGTTCCCGGTCCGGGTAGATCTCGGCTTCACCGATGGTGACGCCGTTTAGCGATATACGGTATCCACCGGGGCTGAGGTCTAGGTTATCCCGAATATGTACCGGCTGGATCAGAAAGCCCAACTCCTGGGATAACTTCTTGCGCACGCCCTTGATACGGTTCATCAACTGCCCGCCTTGATTCTTGTCCACTAACGGGATGAGGCGGTATCCCACCTCCAGACCGATAATGTCGACCGGCTGTACATCTTCCCAGGTTAGCTCTTTCTGTTCGGGTAATGGCGGTGGCTCCGGCATGGTCTCCACCGTCGCCGCCACTTGCTCGCGTTGCTGACGCTGCACTATCCACCAGGCACCGCCTCCTGCCAGCGCAGCCAGGGTCAGAAAAGCAAAATTTGGCATACCGGGGATAATACCCATCAGACCCAATACCACCGCGGTAATGGTCAGCGCTTTGGGATTGGTGAACAGTTGGGTGATGATCTGCCCACCCATGTCCTCTTTTGAGGAGGCCACCCGGGTAACAATGATGGCCGCCGAAGTGGAGAGCAGCAGCGACGGAATCTGCGCCACCAGTCCGTCACCGATCGTCAGCAACGCATAAAAACGCAGCGCCGTCGACAGATCCAAGTCATGCTGCAGCATGCCAATGGAGAGGCCACCCAGGATATTAATAAACAGGATCAGGATACCGGCCACGGCATCGCCACGGACAAACTTACTGGCACCGTCCATCGCGCCGTAAAAATCGGCCTCTTGGGCCACCTCTTCACGTCGCGCCCTGGCCTCATCCTGATCGATCAACCCCGCATTGAGATCGGCATCGATAGCCATCTGCTTGCCCGGCATGGCGTCCAAAGTGAAACGGGCACTGACTTCCGAAACACGCCCCGCACCCTTGGTGACCACCACGAAGTTGATAATCACCAGGATGGCAAACACCACCAAGCCTACTGCGTAGTTGCCGCCGATCACAAAGGCGCCAAACGCCTCGATCACCTTACCGGCGGCATCCCCACCCTGGTGCCCTTCCAGCAACACCACGCGGGTCGAGGCGACATTGAGCGCCAGACGTAACAGGGTCGCCACCAGCAGGAGACTGGGAAATACGCTGAATTCAAGCGGTCGGAGGGTGTACACCACCACCATGACAACAATCAGCGACAGGGCGATATTGAAGGTAAAGAAGATATCCAGTGCCAGCGGAGGTAACGGGATGACCACCATCACCAGCAGCATCACCAGGACCAGCGGTGCGCCCAGCCCCCGAGCACCGGAAGCCTTCACATTGTTGAGGATCGCTGTCGCATCCATTATTCAGACTCCAGATAGATCTACTCAGGTACCTTTAACTCGTCAGGTATCTGCAATTCATCAGGTTCAGACGGCCGTTTACCCTGACCCGGCACATAGGCCTTGAGCTGGAAAACGTAGGCCAGTATCTTGGCCACCGCGAGATAGAGGCCGGCCGGGATCGGCTCGCCCAGTTCGGTATGGAAATAGATAGCCCGTGCCAGTGACGGCGACTCGATAATTGGCACTTCATGCTCCGTACCCACACGGCGAATATTGGCCGCCACCAACTCCGTACCTTTGGCCACCACAATCGGCGCATTCATGCGCAGTTGGTTGTAGCGCAAAGCCACCGCATAGTGGGTCGGATTGGTCACAATCACATCCGCCTTCGGGACCTCTTCCATCATCCGTTGGTTCGCCATTTCGCGCTGCAACTGACGTATCCGCCCACGCACTTCCGGCCGACCCTCGGTATCCTTCATCTCCTCCCTGATCTCCTGACGGGTCATTTTCAGCTGTCGTTTGTGATCCCAAATCTGAAATGGGACATCCACCGCGGCGACCAGTATCAGCGATGAAGAGATCAGCACGAACGCCCAGCCGATCAAGTTCACCAGTTCTTTAATAGCCGACGCCAGTTCCATGCCACTCAAATGGAGAAATGAGTCCAGTGTCAGCCACAGGACCAGCGCTGTCGCACCGCCCACCAGGAAAAACTTCGCCATGGCCTTGGCCAGTTCAATCAATCCCTTGAGGGAGAAAAGACGCTTCAATCCCTTAAGAGGATTCAGTTTGCTCAGTTGCGGGGTTAACGCTTCCCCGCTAAATGCCACGCCGCCCAGGGCGATGGAACTGAGCACTGCCACCACTGCCACCACAACGAAAAACGGCGCCAACATCAGCAAGGCATCCTGGATGCTTGAGATCAACCGCCGTGTCATCGCCGTCGGGTCAAACATATCGCCCCTGGCGATGGTCAGACTCTCGCTCATGATGTTGGCAAGTCCGTCACCCATGCTGCCACTCATCCCCACCAGCGCCATTCCGCCGATAAGGGTAATAGCCATGGTATTTAACTCTTTAGAACGGGCAATCTGCCCTTTCTTTTTGGCATCATCCAACCGTTTGGATGTGGGTTCTTCTGTTTTCTCCTGACCATCTTCATTTTCTGCCATGCATCACCTCGCACCCAGTAGAAGATGTTGTATCAGGGCCAACCCCTCATCCAGTAACTCGGAAAAGTTACCCATGACATCAGGAAGGGTGATCCAGATAAGAATGAAGCCCATCAAAATCGACACCGGAAAACCGACGGCAAAAATATTCAGTTGCGGGGCAGCCCGCCCAATGACGCCCATCCCCAGGTTGATCAATAACAACGCCGCTACAACGGGCAACGCCATCAACAGGCCGGCGCTAAACATCCGACTTGCCCAGCCAATAATTTCCGACAAGCCATTCTGGCTGATTCCGCCCATGGCGACCGGAAAGGTTTGAAAACTCTGCGCCAGCAAATCGATCAGCACCAAGTGGCCATTCAGCACCAGAAACAGCAGGGTGGACATAATGAGGTAGAACTGGGAGATGACCGGTACCTGTACGCCATTTTGCGGATCCACCATCGACGCGAAACCCAGCCCCATACTGTAGGCGATGACCTGCCCACCGAAGATCAGCGCAGCAAATACCATCTGAAGAATAAATCCCATGACCACGCCAATCAGGATCTGCTGCAGCAGGAGAATCAAGGCTTGATGACTGAAGGCTTCCACCACCGGCGACGGTGGAATAACCGGCACCAACACCCAGGTCAAAGTCAACACCAAACCGATTCGATACAGAACAGGGGTCTGGCGGGAACTGAAAATAGGCGCTGATACCATTAACGCCCCGATGCGGACAAACGGCCAAAAGAAAGCGGCCAACCAGGTCTGTAACTGTGCATCGGTAAATAGCATCAGACCGTCCCATCACTAACCGATAAAATCGGGCACGCTTTCATAGAGCTTAATAGTAAAATTCATGATCACCTGCAGCATCCAGGGCCCGGCCATCATCAACACCACTACCACTATAATCAACTTGGGAATAAAGCTGAGCGTCATCTCATTGATCTGCGTGGCAGCCTGGAACATCGCCACCAACAGGCCAACAGCCAAAGCCGGTATCAGCAGTACGGAGCCTAGGGCAACCGTTACTTCCATGGCCCGCTGACCAATATCCAGTACGCTATCCGGTGTCATCGATCGCTCCGCTAAACCTGAAAACTGGAAGCCAGGGTGCCGAACAACAAGGCCCAACCATCAATCAGTACAAACAACATAATCTTGAAGGGAAGTGAAATAATCAGCGGTGACAGCATCATCATACCCATCGACATCAGTACGCTGGCCACCACCAGATCAATAACCAAAAAGGGAATAAAGATCAAAAAACCAATCTGAAAACCGGTTTTCAACTCAGAGGTGGCAAAAGCCGGTAGCAATACGGAGAACGGTACCGCATCCGGTGATTCAAACTCGGCAAAATTACCGATTCTCGCGAACAGTTCCAGGTCGCTCTCGCGCGTTTGCCCCAACATAAAACCGCGCATGGGTACCGCTGCACGATCAAGCGCCTGGGTTGCCGTGATCTCTTCATCCATATAGGGACGAACACCCTGGTCATAGACCTGCTGAAACACCGGCATCATGATAAACAGCGTTAAAAACAGTGCCAGGCCAATCATGATCTGATTGGATGGCGTACTTTGCGTACCCAGCGCCTGGCGCAGTATCGCCAGTACAATCACAATACGTGCGAATGAGGTCATCATCAGCAACGCACCTGGCAACAGAGTCAATGCGGTCATCAGGAACAGTACCTGAATACTCAGGCTGTAGGTCTGCCCCCCTTCCGCATTGGGTGTAGCGGTCAACGCTTCCACACCCGGCGCAGCGGTTGCCGCGACAGGCACAAGCACGATCAGCAATAATATAAACAGACGTATCACTTCTCTTGCTCCGTGATCTCTGACTCCAACTGTGCGGAAAACAGATCCGTTTGTTTGCCCCCGGATGACTCTTTTTCCAGCACATGCAGCGTCTGCACCCTGCCCGGGGCTACACCAACCAGCAATCGGGTATCACCGACGCGGAGCAGTACCGCGCGCTCACGAGGCCCGAGTGAGACACCGCTTAGCACCGCAATCTCCCCCTTTGATGCAAGAGGTAATCGACCAAAACGACGCAATAACCAACCCAGTGCAAAAATCAGCACCAGGATCAACAGCAATCCGCCTGCCGTTTCGAGCAGTACACCGCCCGCCAAGGGTGAAGGCGCGAGCGTGGATGAGACCGAATTCCCTGCCTCTGCCCAGGTGATTAACGGCATTAACGCCGCAGGCATAACGGAGAGAATCACCGGGAGTTTCATTTACCCAGTCTCCTCACCCGGTCGGCAGGACTGATGATATCGGTCAGGCGAATACCGAACTTCTCATTGACCACAACCACTTCACCTTTCGCGATCAGCGTACCGTTTACCAGCACGTCCATGGGTTCGCCGGCAAGACGGTCCAACTCCACCACCGAACCCTGATTCAATTGCAAAAGATTACGTATCGAAATCTGCGTACGACCGATCTCCATAGAGATGGTGACCGGTACGTCCAGAATGGCATCCAGCTTCACCTCCCCGCCTTGTCCCGAATCCGAGGTCAGCTCTTGAAACTGGGCAGTATCGGCCGCCATCCCACCAGACGCCGGAATCACCTCATCCTGTTCTTCCAGGGCAGCCGCCCACTCATCGGCCAGCGCTTCGTTTGGGTCTTTCTCTATATCGTTCATGATCGTGTCCTAGCTAAAAACCATTGATCAGGATTCATTTAACAGATCCTGCAGTCCAATATGCTTCGGTGGGTCTATCCATTTATCTATCTTGATCGCGTAGTGCCCATCCGAGACCCCCACCCTGCCGGAGAAAATGGGCACATCCGCCGCCGATACCTCGACGGTTTGCGGAATGACTACCGGGATCACATCGCCTTTTTTCAATTCAGAGAGCTCCTTCATGGACAAGTTTGCTTCACAAAATATGGTTGAGAGTTCAACCGACACACCCATAATTTCATCCTTCAGGGCGATCACCCAACGCTCATCCTTATCACCGCGATCAGACTGTACTCCCGCATCGAGAAGATCCCGGATCGGTTCGATCATTGAGTAGGGCATGCAAATATGCATATCCCCGCCACCTGCCTCCAGATCAATGTGGAACGAGGTGACAACCACCACTTCGGATGGACTCACAATATTGGCAAACTGGGGATTTACTTCAGAGCCAACACATTCGAATTTCAGGGACAGAACCGGCTTCCAGGCTTCATGAAGATCTGCAAAAGCCAGATTAAGCAGCATCTGCACCACCCGTAACTCAGTCGGTGTAAAATCCCGTCCCTCAATCTTGGTGTGAAAACGCCCGCTACCGCCAAAAAAGTTATCCACCACGCTGAACACCAGCTTTGGATCCAGCACGCAGAGTCCCTTTCCTTTCAGCGGCGCCACCTTCACCAGATTCAAACTGGTCGGGACAAATAGGCTATGCACAAACTCGGAAAACTTAAGCATCTGCACACCCGACACTGAAATGTCAGCCGAACGACGCAACATATTGAACAGACTGGTACGGAAATAGCGCGCAAATCGCTCATTCACCATTTCCAGCGTCGGTAAGCGACCGCGAACGATCCGGTCCTGACTGGCGAAATCGTACGACCGCGCCTCGCCTTCCAGCAGATCATCCGCCTCGGTACTGATATCGCCATCATCTACGCCGTGTAATAGCGCATCGATTTCGTCTTGTGAAAGTAAGTCGCTGGCAGCCATGATTTTATTGCATCACAAAGGAGGTAAAGAATACGGCCTCGATGTCACCCGGGCCCTTCTGATCCTTCAAAATCTGATTAACGGTCTTGAGAACTTCCGATTGAAGCTTCTCTTTTCCCTTCCGGTCACGTAACGCCGCATCCTTTTGATTACCAAACAGAGACAGCAGGTTATGTCTGACCATGGGATCATTGTGTTTGACGAACTCAATCACCGCGGGATCACGCGCCATGATCTGGACACCAATCTGCAACATCTTTGCCTTACCACCCTGGGGAAGGTTAACCACGAAAACCGGATTCAACGGGTGATAGATTACCGGCAGTTGCTCCACCACCACTTCCGCTTCTTGATCGGTGGCGGCCTCTTCATCACCGCCAAACAGATACCAACCGAGACCCAAGCTAATGAGAAGCAGCAGGGCCGCCGCTGCGATTATGATGATCAGTTTCTTCTTGGACCCAGCCGCATTCTCTGCACCGAGATCGAGATCTTCATCTTCCTGTTGTTTTGCCACGCATCATTCCTCTCGTATGATTAAACCAACCTATGCAATAGACATACCACCTAAAACGCCTACATATTTACTTTATTTTTCAATATATTATGGATATAACTTCAAAAATGCCAATTAATTGACAGGCCGCAAACCTGATAACAGGCAAAAAAATGGCAGGTTTGGCGAGTAGCCAAACGACCATTCAGCCGCTTGACCGCTTCTGGTACAATCCCGCTCCATGGACACGTTGCTCAATGCCGCAGAAATCGAATCCAGCGCCAGAAATTCAGAAGTCCCGCCAAGGAAGCCGCAACATATGTGAGGGAACAGGCGCGCAGTATACGACCGGCCTCCGGCAACTGCTCTTTATCCAGATAGCCCGCAGCCAACAGTGGCATAGCACGGGTGAAACTGGCATCCCACTCAACCGGTAGCGTCACCAACTGTACCAGTAAGCCAATACCCAACGTGACAGCGGCCGCCAGGAACAAAACGACACCTGCTACGGGGGCTTTTGTAATCAGTGTCAAAACAGGCACCGCAAACAACAGAAAGGAACCCAGTCGTTCGGTCACTTGCGCCACCTTTACCAATCGCATGCGCCATTGAAAGGGTCCGTATCCCTGTGCGTGCTGTATGGCGTGCCCCACTTCGTGAGCGGCGGTAACCACGGCCGTCAGCGACCGCCCATCGATATTCTGCGGCGTCAATCTGACACAACGAGACAGCGGATCGTAGTGGTCTCCCTGGCCCGCGGGCGTAGTTTCAACCTGTACCTGCCCAAGCGTAAGCCTATCCAGCAGGTGACGCGCAAACTCACCGCCTGTACCCGGAAAACGTTTATCTTCCGTGCTGTTGCGGGCCAAGACATGCCTGACCCACCATTGCGGTCCCAGGATGAGCACAACCAGCAGTATCAGCAGGATGACAAAGTACATCTTTCACTCTTCCAGCAGACGGGCCTGACGCTTTCCTTCCCCCTCATCAACACGCTTCAGCAAGAGAGCCCCGGCAACAAACAAGACAGCCACCGAAAGGATTGAAAGCCTGGGACTGCCCGTCGCCATACTGACCCCGCCCATCATGAGTGGTCCGAACACAGCGGCAAACTTACCTAACATATTATAGAAGCCAAAGAATTCGGCCGGTTTATCTCTGGGTATGAGGCGAACATAAAATGAACGGCTCAACGCCTGGATCCCGCCCTGAACCAGACCGATCGCCACCGCCAGCATATAAAACTCCCATACCTGGTCCATCTGGTATGCCCAAAGGATAATCACCAGATAGACGCCAATAGCGGCAAAGATACCCTGGCGGGGACCGAAGCGCCCCCCAAAATGGCCAAACAGTATAGCCGCAGGAAACCCGACAAACTGGGTGATGAGCAGCGCTACGATCAAGCCATTGGCATCAAACCCCAGGGCCAGACCATAATCCACCGCCATCCTGACAATGGTATCGACACCATCTATATAGAGCCAGTAGGCAACCAAGAACAGCCCTGCCTGACGCAATAATTTCAATCGAGACAGGGTATGACGCAATTGCTCCACGCCGGCCCTCGCACTCGACTTCCAATCCATAGCGGGGGCCGTCGCCGGCTCCGACACAAACAACATGACCGGGATGGAAAAGAGCGCCCACCATACCGCCACCATCAAAAACGAGACCTTCACGGCCGTTGCCACATCAGACAAGCCAAACTGCTCCGGGTCCAGTGTCATCCATACGTTGACCGCAAACAGGATACCGCCCCCCAGATAGCCCAACGCAAAACCGAGGGATGAAACGACATCCAGTTCGGTCTCCTCCGCCACCTCGGGTAACAGGGCGTCATAAAATACGTTACCACTGGAAAAACCGATGACTGCCAGGGCGTAGAGAACCAACGCCATCAACCAACCCCCGGCCGCCACCAGGAACAGCGAGCCGGTCATCACTACGCCCATCATGGCGAAGTAGAGCAGGAAGCGTTTACGGGCATTGCCCCGATCGGCCATGGCGCCCAAGAGGGGCGCCAATACCACGACCAACAGGCTGGCGATGGCATTAAAACCGCCCAGCAGAAAAGTACTTTCGCCGGCGTCCAGACCGACCGCCCAGTACTGCTTGAAGAAAAGCGGGAAAAAGCCTGCCATCACCGTCGTGGCGAAGGCGGAATTGGCCCAGTCGTAAAGACTCCAAGAGATGACCTGCCTGTTTTTCCAGACCGATAATTTTTTTTGCGTCACATTGACCCCATGAATCGACTCTATCAGTCCAGACCCTGTTCGCACGCCCTGTGCAGAAGTTTAGCGGCCGCCTCAAACGTCTGCCCCAGACTTTCAAATGCCTCCGACAAGGACTGAAGATCTCCGCCCCGCGCCGCTTTTTCCATCTGTGCCGCCAGGGCGGACAGCTTTAACGCCCCCACATTGGCGCTTGTCGACTTGAGTGAGTGGGCAGGCAGAACCACCTGTGCCGGCTGACCATCCAGAATGCCTGCCTCTATTTCCCGTATCAGGCTGGGCGCCGCGTCGAGAAAACTCCCTATCAGACCCACAAAATCTTCTTCCATGATCTCATACAACTCGGCGAGAATCGTTGCATCGATATCATGGGTCGTTTGTTCAATGTTCGAGGGAGCCTGCCGATGCGATGCCGTGTCTTCCCCTTTCAGGACGCCACCTGTCGACACTTCATGGGACATCTGGTCACGCCGCGGTAACCATTGACTGAGCATCAGTCGCAAAGTCGCGGGCATAATCGGTTTAGACAGATAATCATCCATGCCAGCGTCCAGGCACTTCTCTCGGTCACCCTCCATGGCGTTGGCAGTCATGGCAATAACCGGCAGCCGCATCAGGCCCTTGGTGACCTCTCTCAGACGGATAGCCTTGGTCGCTTCATAGCCGTCCATATGCGGCATCTGGCAATCCATCAGTACCAGATCATAGTGGTGGCGGTTGATGGCGCGTAGTGCAGCCAAGCCATCCTGAGCCTCATCGCAATCCAGACCTAAACGCAACAGCATCTTTTTTGCCACCTTGAGATTGACCAGATTGTCCTCAACCAGCAAAATATGCCCCATCAACTGCACCGCGTCAGCTGCTGAGGATGAGTCCTCGTCACGTCCCTTAATCGGCACTGACTCCGCCCAAGACTGTTCCTGAATATCGGCATAGAGAAATTGGTTGGCCAAGCGCTCCTCACCCCGTTGCCGGCTCTGCCCCGCCTCATCCTGCACATCCATCAGGCGACATAGTATGCGATGCAGGTCGCGCGGCTTGACCGGCCGATCCAGGATGGCATCAATCCCCAGTCGATTGACCGATCGGGATAGCGGGCCGATTACCAGCAGCTTCACGCCTCCCAGCAACGGCTCACCGTTTATCCCCTGCAGCAGCCCCGCCATCCGACCGCCCAGGGACTTGCCATCCACTATCAGCAACTCATAGGCCCAACTCTCACCCAGGCTTGCGGTCGATACCAACTTTGAAAGCGCATCCATTGCGCCATCCGCGTATTGGTAAAGCATGCCCCACTCATCAAGATAGCGCCCCACCTGTTCCAACTGCTTATCCCGCTCGCCCACGTAAAGTGTCCGCAATCCGCTTAGCGACTGCCGTTCAGCCGGCATATCACCCAGAGATTTGCGTAGCGGTACTACAAACCAGAACACGGAGCCTTTTCCCTCTTGAGAGCGGACTCCGATCTTGCCGCCCATCAGCTCCACTAAACGCCTTGAGATCACCAACCCCAAACCGGTTCCGCCATGCTTGCGGGTAGTCGAGGCATCGGCTTGGTTAAAGGAACGAAACAGACGTGCCTGAACCTCGTCGCTAATCCCGTCCCCCGTATCCTTAATGGCGAACATGACATCGATATTTTTCCGACTGCGTGTACGGCTTACCACCTCGACCCTGACACCCCCTTTTGAGGTGAACTTGATGGCATTGCTCACCAGATTGGTCAACACTTGACGCAACCTAATCGGGTCTCCCCGAACCACAGCCGGCAGATCAGCGGCAATACTGTAATCCAGTTCCAATCCACGTCTTTCGGCACTCTTAGCCATCATGGCCACCACAGACTCCACCAGATCATTGAGGTTCAACTCAATCGATTCCAGATCGAGCTTGCCCGCTTCTATTTTTGAAAAATCAAGAATGTCATTGATAATGCTGAGCAAATGGTAGGAGGCGTTGAGTGCTGTTGTAACGAATTGTCGCTGCTCTCGATCCAGTTTTGACTCACGTAACATTTCCAGCAACGGCACGATACCGTTCAGCGGTGTGCGGATCTCATGGCTCATGGTTGCCAGAAATTCGCTTTTAACCATATTGGCGGTCTCAGCCGCCTCCTTGGCCAAATAAAGTTCCTGTTCCACGTCACGGCGACGTTCATCCTCATTGGTAAGCCTGTTGTGCAACCCAACCATTTTGTGGCGGGCCAGATCGAGTTTACCCGACACATTTTGCTTGCCGGCCCTTAACCGGGCGATAATCCCGAACAGAACCGAAAAGGCCGCTGCAATCAGCCCCAGGCCCACCACGACCGCCAACAATACGGTGATCAAATTCTCCGGAGGCCAAGTCCCGCTGTCATAGAACACCCACAACAGGGCAATCAAAAAACTGGCGGAGAATGACAGCACCATCAAATCAAGCGCCGATAGCAACAGTATGAATAAGAGTGCATTGGCAGCCGCACTCAGCAGCATGACCAGGCCAGTATCGATTTGTGAGTAATGCAGTAACAGGTAGGCGGTAATAGCCCCCCAGCAGATCCCTGCAGATAGGGCGGTAGCCAACGGATAATAGACCCAGGCTTTAACCCGGGTCAGTTCCGGTTTGCGCTGATACCAGAGATAACAGATCGCCAGTTGCACGACACCCACCAACATGGCACCGATCAACAACATACGAATTGGCAAATGATTGTCGCCGTTTAACCAGTAAATCAACCCGGATAACAGGGCTGTGGCGATACCGGCAAAACCGAGCCCGCTGTAGAACAGCTTTGCCCGCTCCATGGTGGTCAAAAGCGCCCGTGTTATCTTGTTCTCTGGCATGCTGTTTCCAGGGTGGCAATTTCAAACATCAGCACTACAATAAAGGCTCCGAACTTCACCTATCTTACACGGCCAGGATAGCTTTTGGGCATACAAAAATAGGTATTGACGGCAGTGGTTTACAAATTCCACCCGTAGGATAATGCTATACCGTGCCGGCATTTATCATCCTACGCCAAGATCCGTTCACTGACACCGTCTATCAAGGAACAGAGCCCATGCCTGAACAACTACAAATAGAGCGTGAACTCAAAGCGGCATTTATTCATCATCTTCCTGAACGGATCATCACCGTTAATCATGACTGGAGCCGCCTCTGCCAAGGAGAGTGGGATAAAACCCGGTTACAGGAACTCTGTCAGAAGATTCAGAGCCTCACCGGCACCAGCGGAGGATTTGGACTGATCAACTTGAGTGAAAGCTGCTTTTCTCTGGAAGTTTATCTAGGAAAATTTATCGACAGTCACAGCCAGCCGACAACTGACCAGCGTAAAACCGTCGATACCTTGATGATGGCCCTCAAACATGAGGCGGAACTGGTATGCAGCAAGTCGGGCGTCGAGCGCTCGGTAAATCGTCTAATTTATCTTCTTCTCAGTCAGGATCAACTAGCACCGGGTCTGAGCGGCATGCTCGCCGAGCAGGGCTGCACTGTGCTGGATTTCAACGAACTGGATGATGTGGAAAGCGAAATCCAAAGACGGCTACCTGATGTGCTGCTCATCGACGACAGTTTTCTCACCAAGATTGCCACGCTGAACCGTGAATTAGCTATCCAGCAAGAGCGCCAGCAACGCCATGTCGGCGTCATCTGCATCAGCCGTACGCGGGACCTGGAACAGCGGTTGCTTGCGCTACGCAGCGGCGTCGACGCCTATTTTCTGGTGCCGATAAATATTCAAGACTTAACCGACAGGGTGATGGAGCTCGCCTCTCCGAAAACCGACCGCTACCGCATACTGATTGTGGAAGATGACGCATCGCAAGCCGATTTCGCCGCTACGATCCTCAGGAAAAGCGGTATGAAAACCCAGGTCATCACAGACCCGATGAAAGTTATCGATGCACTCGACGAATTTCGTCCTGACCTGATCTTGATGGATCTGTATATGCCCGCTGCCAATGGTATCGAATTGACAACCATTATAAGGGAGCACCCCGATTTCATCACCACACCGGTTGTTTTTCTCTCCGGTGAACAGGATACGGACAAACAACTTCAAGCCCTGAGTGTGGGTGGCGACGATTTTCTAAGCAAGCCGATTCGACCTCGGCACCTCATTAACACCATCACGAATCGAGTACAGCGCGCACGCATACTTGAGAAACGACACGTCCATCCGAGCAGCAGGGACCTGCTAACCGGTCTCTATAACCGGCGCTACTTCTACGAACAACTTGATCGGATAACAACGGGAACACTGGATCACACCACCCGTGCCGGCATACTCTATATCTCACTCAGCCAAACTGATCCGGCGCTTGCCGACTCGCAGAATGAAGGCTATCTCGCCAACATGGGGAACCTGATCAGCGGTCTTTTGGAAGAGCAGGACATCCCTGCCCGCATTGATGATCGCAGCATCGCCATCCTGGTCATGCGCCCGCATCAAAAGCCTATCATCGCGTTGGCCGAGAGACTTGCCGATAAGCTTCAGGAGTTGAGAGAGGGGCACATACTCACCCCCTATATCGGTATCGCCACCTTCGGCACAGAACCGATCAGTGCATCAGATTTGCTGGCCAACGCATCTGCCGCCTCCGGCGATATTCTGGGCAGCAGTCAACATGTCAAACTGTATAGTGACACGCTAAACCCAACAGAACCGCCAACCGCGGATCAACTACCGTTATTATTCAGGCAAGCATTAAACAAACGCCGTTTCCAGCTCTTTTTCAGAACCCTGGTGCAACCGCATCGTTCGCATGCCCTGGCCTATGATCTGAAACCCCGCTTGCGGTTCCCGGGCGGCAAACAGCTGGGCAGTTCAGAACTCCTCTCCCTGGCCGATGAAGAGGGGCTCGGCACCCAGTTCAGTCAATGGTTGATAGAACGCGCCTTGATCACACTGGCAGAGAAAAGAAGCGAAGGAAAAAACAGCTTGATCTTTATCGTGCAATCTTCGGAGTCCATTTTTCAAGGCACAATGATAGGCTGGATTAGGGATCAACTTCGTGCCCGACAAATGGTGGGTGCCGGGCTGGTGTTTGAATACCGCATTGCCGAATTGAGTGTCGATCTGAAAACGGCCAAACAACATATTAGCCAATTACAAGAGATGGACATAAAGGTGGCCCTCTCTCGCTTTGGTGCAAATAGCGCGGCCATCAAAGTACTCCATTACCTAAAAGCGGACTTTGTCCGACTAGCGGGACCTATCCTTAAGGCAGGCCCGAATGAGGTACCTGGAATAGTCGAACAAATCCGTGAGAATCACGCCAAACTGATACTCCCGGGCGTTGCCGACCCTGGAATTATTTCTCCGGCATGGACTGAATCAGCAGATCTCATGCCCATGTTATCCGCCGCCCCCATGCCATAACGCACCGGAAGAAAAGATGTCCATAAACAGCCAGAGCAGAGCCCGTCTCCTTGAACATATGCCCTTCCTAAACCGGGCCGACGATCGGTTACGTCAAAGCCTTTTCGATAAGGCCAGTATCGCTACCTTGGAAAAAGGACAACACGTTTGCCATGAAGGTTCGGATTGCACCCATCTGGCAATAATGCTTAGCGGCACCGTTAGGGTCTATAAACTCGGTGAGAACGGTAAAGAGATCACCCTCTACCGAGTCGCTCTGGGTGAGAGTTGTATCCTCACTGCCTCCTGTATACTCAGCCACGTCCCTTTCCCCGCCTTCGCCATTTGTGATACCGACGTGGAAGCGGCGCTGATACCGGCGAGTGACGTCCGTCGTTGGTTATCGGAATCAACCGTCTGGCAAGATTATATCTTTGGCCTGGTAGCCACCCGATTGTCCAACATTATCCAGGTGGTTGAGGATGTGGTCTTCAGGCGTATGGATAAACGCATCGCCGACCATCTCTATAACAGGATGAGTCACTCGGGAAAAACGCTGTTGGTTACCCATCAGGAGATCGCGTCGGAACTCGGTACTTCACGTGAAGTGGTCAGCCGGATCCTGAAAGAGTTTGAGCAGGATGCCATAATTAAAGTATCACGCGGCACCATTGATCTGCTTATTCCGGAAAAGCTGGATCAGAAACGCCGCGAAACCTAACGCACATCGGTTACCCTGGCTCACTGTGTGACTTAGTCACAGACATTCTAATTTCCAGCGCTTATCCTGCCATCAGATAGAGGAGATACACTCCGGCTAGTCATTGAGAGAACGGGAGATCGTTATGAAAAAGAACGTAGGTAGCATTGATCGAGGTTTGAGAGCATTGGTGGGACTCGGGCTGATAGCCTGGGGTCTGGCAGAACAGAATTGGTGGGGTGCGATCGGAATCATCCCGCTGTTTACCGCTGCGATCGGCTGGTGTCCAGCTTACCTGCCTTTTGGCTTAAGCAGCTGTAAAACGGACAAATAATCTGTCAGCTTTACAGGTATTGCCTTCAACCGGAAGGCAATACCTTGTTTGGCCACGACCGAATAACCGCCTGAACCAGCGTTGCCAGCGGAATGGCGAAAAATACGCCCCAGAACCCCCACAACCCTCCGAACACCAGTATCGCAACAATAATTGCCACCGGGTGCAGATTCACAACTTCGGAGAATAACAGCGGAACCAGGACATTTCCATCCAGCGCCTGAATGACGAAATAAGCCACGCTCAACCAGAGAAAATCATTACTCCAGCCCCACTGGAACCAAGCGATCAGTATTACCGGGAAGGTGACAACCGCCGCACCGATATAGGGAATGATGACAGAGAGCCCGACCAGTACCGACAGCAACATGGCATACTGCAAGCCCATGAAGGTAAAGGTGAAAAAGCTGACCGTGCCAACGGCAATGATCTCCCAAAATTTACCGCGAACATAATTGGCAATCTGTTCATCCATATCCTTCCAGACGGTATCGGCGAATTTTCGGTTTCTTGGCAGAAAATTGAGTGCCCAATCGAGAATTATCCGCTTGTCCTTAAGAAAGAAGAACACCAGCAACGGCATTAAAATCAGATAAACCAAAATCGTGATAATCCCCACCACCGATGAAAGAGAGATAGAGAGTACCTGCTGACCAAACGTGGCGATCTCACGCCGTAAGATGGTGAAAATCTCCTGAACTTGCTCGACAGTAATGATCTCCGGATACTTCTCCGGCAACAGCATCAGCAGCCGCTGCCCTTCTGAAATCATGGCCGGAATTTGCTGGAATAGCTGGGTCACCTGCCGAGAAAGCTCAGGTAGCAACACAAACAGAATCAAGGTAACAAACAGTAAAAAAGCGATGAAAACAATCAGCACTGCGGTAAAACGGGGAATCCCCATATGTTGGAATTTACCGACCAACCCTTCCAGGAGATAGGCGACTACGGCACTGGCTAAAACCGGCGCCAGCATCTCCCCCATGGTAATGATGATGGCAAAGCACGCCACCAGAAACAGGGCAAGGAATATGACTTCCGGATCGGAAAAATGTCGTTTAAACCAATCTGTCAGTAGTTGCATCCGATAGGCCTATCCAAAAGATCCCTGTTATTATGGCTCACGTTGCTTCGAGATAAACTCCTGGTGATGGCGCTTAAACAGCGCTTCCAGATCATCGATCACCTCGGCGGCACTGCGCCCATGCATGACATGGGCGGTCATCAAGGAAGAGGTCTCCGTCAACAAGGCAGATCTTTCCAGCATGTGATAACTTTCGGAAAGTCGTTTGATCGCCCCGACGACACTCTCCTCCTCAGGCCGGGGGATTGGCTTGGGATCCAACACTGGAGGTGGCTCATCGGTTGTGGAAACCGGTTCGGCGCGCTGAACAAGAAACTCGGCGAACGCCAGCAGACTGATTTTATCCTGTTCACCAAGAGACGAATAGAGCTTGATCAGCCTACGCTGCTGTTCCGAAAGCTGCTGCCCAGGCAATAACATAGTCAGTCTATGCAGTCGTTCTTATGCTCTTCGCAGTACTTCTGGGCGAACTCGAGCAACTCCTCCATCACCCGTGCCCGGAATTTCTGCTTTTGATGCACAAATGAGAAGGGTCTCTCAAGCGCCGGCTCAAGATTGATGGCCACCAGTGTTCCGAGCTTCAGTTCCTTTTGAATGGTTGCCCGGGAAACCACCGATATCCCCATACCCGCTTCAACAGCCCCTTTTACCGCTTCAGGGCTACCCAGCTCCATGGAGATATTCAAATCATCCACATTATCTTTGATCTTGGCGAGATACTCGTTGATGACTTCCCGGGTACCCGACCCCTCCTCACGGCAGATAAAGGGGTATTTGATCAGGTCTTCATAGGTCAGGGTAGTACGTGACGACTCGGGATGACCTGGGGGTACAATGGCTACCAGTTGGTCCGCCTTGCATATCTCGACCACCAGGTTTTTATTGGCGACCGGCGCTTCGACAACACCCAAGTCGATGGCATTGTTCTCCACCATTGAGACTATCCCTTCTGTATTGGATACCTTTAGATGAATATTGACATCCGGGTATTTAACTTTGAAATCGCCCAACAGCGCCGGCAACATATATTCTGCAATAGTGGTACTCGCCCCGATGGTCAGCGAACCGCTAATCTCTCCGGTCATGGCCCGGACCGAGTTCTCCATCTCGGCATAAAGTTCAAAAATCTTGGCGGCATATTCGTAAACATGCGCCCCGGCATCGGTGAGGCTGATGCGATTATGGGTTCGATCAAACAGCCGGGTATTGAAATAATCTTCAAGCTGTCTGACCTGAAAGGTCACGGCTGGCTGGGTCATATGAAGAGATTCAGCCGCCTTGGTAAAGCTGAGCAACCGTGCCACGGTATGAAACACCTGAAGTCTGCGATCGGCCATAAGATATCCCCACAGAGATGATTGGTAATAAAATCTTTTTATAGCATACAAATCCTTGAAAAAGCCAATTATTTTAGAAAATTATAATTTTTTAAAATAAAGGCTATTAAATGAATTTGTTCAATGACTTATTGTTACTGTCTCCACCCTAGCCCTGCCACTCCGCTATCAAACGCTGCCCTTATTGCTCACCTATCAATTGACGCAATGCTTCAACCATCGCGCCCGGCGCCTTAATCATTGCTGTAAAACTGTACCGGCCAGTCCGTTCCAAATCGGGAAAATCAAGGGGTAACTTGAAACGGGGATGTAGGGTAAATACTTCCCCCCCACGCACCACTAATGTATAAGGCAAACGCGGGGTGTGCCTGAGCGGCCGATTATCCACCGCCGATATGATCGCCAAATCACTGCCTTCCCCCGCACTCAGGGAAATACCAAAAAGAGAAATTGCCTCACCCGGTATATCGAGTCGAAAAACCGGCCGAACACCTCCACGTTGCGTCGACAAACCGCGCTCCACCGCTGCCAACGCTTTGGCGTGGCTGGAAAACTTGCCGAGATGGAGGAAATCATCAAACTCCTCCATGCCCAATGCATAGCGGTAGTTGGCCAGTGCAGTTCCCGTCAAACCTGTCGAGCCAAACAGTTCCTGTTCACCCAGGATATGCTTCAGCTGCGTTTGAACAGAATCCAGCCTGCGACTTACCCTATACGCAAATTGCTGATAGAGGGGATTGGTGTAGGCGACTTGCAATTTTCCGCCAACCCTTGTGATGGCAACACTCTGTGTGGCAGTAAAAAGACCGCCTAGCTCTTCAGCGGCCAACTGCTTTAGGAAGTCATTGGTAACGACAACCACATAGCGGTCTGCATCGGGTGAATATTCACCGACCAGCTCAAATCCACCCGCCGCAAGTGCCTCTTTCAACTCAATGACCGTCTTGACCATATCGCCCTTTACGTGGGAAGAGAGCACGTAGGGCTTTAACGGGGATTCTGCCGCATCAGTATGGTGTGCAAACGCCCCTATCAAAAGAAAACTCAGAGCGATAGTTTTAACCATTGCCGTAAACGATATTCCATTACCCATTTCAACACCCGATTACCCAGCTGATTCAACCCCGTGGCAGAAATATATTAGCCACGAATGAACGTAAAAGAACACGAATAATGCCAGTTTGTAAAAGCCTATACACAGATTTGAACGGTAGTGACCGCGTTTAACCGTGGACCTACCCTGATAAAAAACCCTGCGCAGTTGATTATGGTTATCACTGTTTACGTCTATTCACGGCTTTAGAGGTAGTATTTAATTAAAGCCGACACGTTAGAGAATTATTTTCCCATTTACAGAGTGGAATCATGCCCGTACCACCGTCACTCATCCGAACGGGTTATGCAAGGCTCCTGGTTTTGCGCATCAGTTCAAATTGACATTTATCAGTCAAACCAAAATGCGGTGTGCAGCACTGTTTCAAACGGTTGTGCAAATAAAATCAGGATGCTAGATTCCGTCAAACAATAATATAACTGGTCGATATCAGCCCCCTATAATCTCGGCCCTCTGATCATGGATTGATCTCTATTTAACGTACAGGCCATTAAAGGCTGCTGATCAAACTTACGGGGAATCCTATCAATGAAGAAACTTGCGCTTGTCTCGGCAATCTCTCTGGCAGCCACAGGCCAGGCAATGGCAGCAGCTTATAAACTGCCCGAATCATCCATTAATGCGACTGCACTATCAGCCGCCTATGTCGCCAATGCGCATGGTGCAGACGCCTCGTACTATAATCCGGCAGCCATGGTCTTCAGTGAAGAGCAGCGAGCGTCGATTGAGGCCGATCTCACACTGGTTCATCTCACCTCTATCAATTTAACCAGCACCAACCTCGGCACTGACTCAACCAAAGTTGAAAACATCCCGGTACCGACGTTCCACTATATCAGCCCGGCAATGGAGAATATGCGATTCGGCCTCTCGGTAGTGGCTCCGGGCGGATTGAGTAAGCGTTGGAAGGGGATCGGTAAAACCTTTGCCGAAGAGTTCACACTGGAAACGATTGAGATCAACCCCACCGCCAGCTTCAAGATCAATGAGCAATTTTCTATCGGGGGTGGTGTACGGGCTATCCGCAGCAGCGGCGTTGTAAAGAGTAGCGATCAAGGCGTTATCCCGGTGATCAGTCCTTCACGTGATCTAAAGGGCGACTCCTGGGACTACGGGTACAATCTGGCGCTTCACATCAAACCCACCGAGCAGCTTAAACTCTCGGCCACCTATCGCTCCAAGATTGATCTGACCGTTGAAGGCCACGCCACCCTGTCCGATACTGTCGCGCTGCCGACTATCTACACAGCAGCGAGCGTCAAGATTCCAATGCCAGCCAGTCTCAGCCTAGCGGCAGCTTACGATGTCACCCCTGAAACTACTGTGGAGCTGGTGCTGGAGAGGACCTACTGGTCAGCCTACAAACAACTCGACTTTGAATACCCAGCGTCAATTGGCGGATACACCCCTCTGTTCGATAATCCATCCGCCAAAAACTGGAAAGACAGCAACACCCTACGCATCGGCCTAACCCATCAGGTCAACCCCAGGTTGACCATGATGGCCGGCTTTGCCTATGACGAAACGCCGACACCCGAAGCCTATGCCGGTTTTGAGTTACCCGATTCGGACGCCAAGATTTTTTCCCTGGGCGCCCGCTATAACTATTCGGATGACCTCTCTATCGGAGCGGCACTGCTGTACGATCAGAAAAAGAAGCTGGTCATTGATGCGGGTGAAAGTACCAACCCATTCCTGACCGGTGGCACCCAGACTTTTGAGGATGCAGCGGCCTATCTATTTACGGTAGGACTAGAGTACAAATTCTAGCCAGCCATCGACTATATTTAGCGCGTAAAAAATCGGGGCAAACGCCCCGATTTTTTATATGCGTACAACCGCTATTCCCAATAATCCGAGTTTAGCTCAATACTTCGTAGAGCAACCCTACAGACACTTCCACAGTCTGCGGCCAAGATGGCGAGACCGACTGAGCGATACTATCTTAGTTTCCATGCATACTTTGCGGATAATTTGCACCTAATGAATTTATCTGCTAATAATCTAACTTCTCCCTGCTCAGATCATGATTATAGAACATAACCGAATAATAACGATTCACCGGGAGGGGGCTAGCATTCAGAAATAATAAAAACCGCTGGATGCAGTCGAATCACACAATCCGAAGGGGGTATATACCAAATGACCAGACGAGCATTTGCCGTTGTGGCGTGCGCTGTTGCGGTGTCGACCATGTTGGGTTGCACCAGCCAAAAAACGAACGCACCAACCAGTGCGGAGAAGAACGCCGCTGTTGTCCCAGCGCACACCGAACCAAAAAACGATTACAACATTACCATTAACTATGAACTGGGCATGCACTGCACCGGCTTTGATTTTACCTACTGTTGTGTGCTGCCACCCTATAACTCCGTCCAATCACAAGTGGTGAAAACCGCTGAAGGCAAAAAGAAGTGGCCGGAACTATTGGAGGCCGATGAAAAAGACCACAGTGTCCTGGTGGATGGTAAGAAGCGCTTTAAGCTGGCTTACGGTCATATCGACAACACCTATTCAGAAGGCAGCAAACTGAAATATTGGGATGTACCGTACGATGTAAACGGCGACGGTAAATATAGCGAGAATGAGAACGTCGCCAACGCCTACTTTACCCACCTTTATGTCTATAAGGACCTGAAGGGTACCAACCCAAAAGGGACCAGCAAGGACAGTGAAAAGCTGTTTGTCGGCATGCAGATCCCCATACCCCGCGACAACGGCCCCGCAGGTGCGGCCGTAGCAAGCCCGATGAAGGATGGTTTCCTTCATTACACGGGAGAAGAAGGTACGTTGGTCTATACCAAGTCCCCGGTATTGGATAATGTCCCCATACTGCTGACCAACCCGGGTATCTGGGACGCCCTGGGCCTCCCCCTGACACCTTTCACCGATACCGCCGCTGCCAAGTCCCCCTTGACCTTGGTGGAAAGTGACATCCAGCCGTTCCAGGAAGCATGGGTCTCGCTGGTGGATGCTGACAGCGGCAAGCCCGTGCTTGACAGCCACAGTGGGAAACCGGTCAGTTTTGTGGGAACCAGCCCCATCGACATTCCCAACTGCGCCAACTGCCACGCTAACAAAACGGCCAACGGCGACAAATACAACCTCTATAAGCAAGAGCGTGCTTTCTGGAAAGGCCTGGGTGCCAGCGACTGGATCGCCAACCTGAAGGCGACTTCCATTTCTATTATGGAAATCCACGATGACACCAACGGCACAGACTTCCTAAAGAACTACAATCCGGATAGCCGAGCGGTCAGCAACCGACTGGGAAGGGACCCGGTTTTATGCCAAAAGTGTCACGCCGATAACGTGATTGGCGTACTCGCCTCCAACACCTTTAAGGATCCAAAGACCGGTGAGGAGAAGCGGATACCCGCCTTGACCGAAGCGATTCACACGGTACACCAGACCCGAGCTCCGATGCCCGACAGCCAGGGCCGAACCGCCGCCTGCCAGGGATGTCATCCTGCCCATCGTCAAGATGGCGGTATGGAAGGCTATCCCATCACCCCGGACGGTAAGAATGCCTACGCCAACCGAGACAATCGGGATGCTGCCGGTGGCTGTTATGTGGGGCGTGACGTTCACGCCAATCCGAATAAGGATAGAGATGGTGTAGAGACCGGTGAAAACCTCAATGCCATCGGAAAATGGCTGCAAGCCAATGTTTCCAACATCGGTAATGACCGTGGCGGAAAGGGCTTGTGGTGCACCAACTGCCATACCCAGCTAACCCGAGAGCTCTACCAGCGTGATAACCTGACAAACGCCTTCAAGCAAGAAGGCCAGACCTTGCGAAACAAATCTCTGGATGAGATCGCCGCCGCCATAGGCGTCAGTCGCAAGGAGCTGGAAGAGCGCTACCTCGACCCAAAGGTGGTGCTGAATGACAAAGGCGAAGATACCCCGGGCAAATCCGGTATCCTCCTGACCTGGGCCAAGAAACGGCTGGTTCCGGACATCGCTGTCATTGCCTTGAAAGGTAACGGGCCGATGGTCACCAAGGATGCGGACGGTGATATCAATGTTTCGATTCTCTCCGCTAACCCGGCCGTCGATCCCAAGTCACTGAAACTGCCCGAGGGTGCCACCGGAGCCTTGGCGGTACCTTATGACGCCGCCACGCATGGCCGTGATTACTGGCTTGCAGCCGGTGCACCCCACTGCGCCGACTGTCACGCCGCGCCCTTCGTTGAAGGACAAGGGGGCATGGCGTATCCGATCAACCAGCCTGGTAAGCACAGCCTGATGCGTTACTCAAAGGGCCATGCAGGCCTTGCCTGCCAGACCTGCCACGAGTCTATTCATGGACTCTACCCGGTGACCCCGAACACCGACGTCACCAGTTACAAGCAGGCCGCACAATACAACCCTGACGGTTCCCACGGACCCTTCAAATGTGCCTCCTGCCATGTAACCAATACGGCTGGGGTGCCCTTGATAGCCGACGACAAAGAACATGTATGGAAAGGAAAACCGATCCTGAATGACTTCGATGCGGCGGTCTCCTGGATGCATGCCAGCGCACCCGATCTAGGCGGTAAAATCCCAGAGGAGTAAAAACACTCCATCCTGACCGGCCAAATTTGGCCGGTCAGGTATTCAACATACGTTGCAACACCGCCTGGTGGTTACACTACTGGGCGGTGTTATCCGGTATCCCTATCCGCAGGAACCCGATGAAGATGCTAAAAAAGTATTTTAACTATGGCCTGACTCTGGTCATCATGCTTGCCACACCCCTGCTCTACGCCAAAGCCGAATCCCAGGTTCTTGCCACCGTAGACAATCTGACCATTACTTCCGATCAGCTGGAAATGGCTGTTGCCAGCTCCCCCTTTGCAACCCAATTCATCGCGATGAACGAGGATGATCAAGCAGCGATCCGTGGTGACCTGCTTCGGCGAATGGTTATTTCACGCCTCCTTTACCTGGAGGCAACTCACCAAGGAGTAGACAAAAACACAATATTTATCAAGGAGATGAATGATTTTCGCCTTAGTCAGCTGTATCGGCACTATATGGATAAATTGCGTAGCCGCATTCAGATACCCGAAGAGGCGGTGGCGGCGATGAAATCGCAGTTTAAAGGAAATGCCGATGGTTTTGCTGCGGCCAGGTCCGCCTACCTGGCGGATCGCTATCGGGGATTGCGTATGCTGACGCTCCAGAAACTGCGGGACAAATACCATGTACGCATCCACGAGGAGCGACTCCTGCCAAAAAGTAGCGACGATACCCTACTTCTTGAAGGCGACGGCATCCAGATCACTTATGGAGACATCGCGCCGGACAGAATCGACAAGAAACAGATCAATTCAGCCTGGCTCAATGACCAACTCTACAAGCGTGCTGAGCTGCTTCTGATCGCCAAGGCTGCCGAAGAAGAGGAAGTCGATGTCAGTCCTCGCGTGAAAGCCTTTGGGGACGAACGCCTCCCCGCCCTGCTTGTAGAGCAAAAGCAGCGGGAGTGGGTGCCTGATGATCAGACACTAAAAGATTACTTCCGGCTTCACCCGGAGTTTGGCCAGATCGAGGAACGGCGCCACATTGGCCAACTGATCGTAGCCAATCGCAAACAGGCGGAATCTTTCCGCCAACGTATACTGGCGGGGGAAAGCCTGTTCAATCTGGCAGGACAATACAGCATTGACCCCTATGGCCGGTCACGGAATGGCGATATGGGCTGGATCCAGCCCGGCCGCGGTATGCCGCAAATAGAACAGGCGCTATCAAAACTGGCAGACAACGAAATCAGTGGCGTCATTGAGACGCCTGCAGGCTTTCATATCATTACCATCCTTGAGCGCAGACCTGGGAGCACGAAGACCTTTAGCGGTGTCAGGGATCGCCTGCTTCAAGCGGTCATTTCAGAGAAAATGAACACCTATCTCCAGGAACTGGAAAAACGTCATCGCGTAGTGTGGAATGTCATCAAGGAGGATACAAATCCATCGACCAAAACATCTGCATCCGGTGGAAGTTGAAAAATGCGGTCTCTCAACCTAGTGGGTTTAGCCCTGTTACTGCTTACACTGCAAAACACAACCCTTGCAAGCACGCAGCCTGACCCCCTCAACGATTCAGGAAAACGTACGGCTACCACGACGCTGCCGGCGAAGACGCGTAATGCCTGGAGCCTGCCCCCCTTCTCCCTGCAGGGCCTGGATGGAAAACAACACTCCCTGAGTGAATGGAAGGGTCAGGTAATCATGCTTAACTTCTGGGCCAGCTGGTGTGCACCCTGCCAATACGAAATCAGGGATTTTGTTCGCTACCAGGAGCAGTATGCAACCAAAGGTCTGCAGATCATCGGCCTTGGGATCGATGAAGAGCGAAAATTGCAGAATGCCAGCCGCTCACTCTCCGTGAACTACCCGGTTCTGATTGCCGATCCGGCCAATAGTGACGCGTTGTTGACGGAATGGGGAAATCCGCAACGCATCGTTCCTTATACCGTAATCATCGATCGAAACGGTGAAATTACCTACATCCACCGAGGCCAACTTGATCAGGAGACCTTTAACGAATTTGTCCTGCCACTCATCTAATGAGTAGCAAAAGCCGTGATCCCCGCTGCTGTTCTCCTACACAAAAAAAGGCCGCAACAGAATGCGGCCTTTTCTTTTTTTAACAACTCACCGATCAGATATAGAGGCAGATATCGCTCTCTCCGGCAAACTCGAAGAAACGGGCAGCACCCGCATATTCGATACCATCGATGAATTCAGACGTATCCATATCAAACAGATCTACTGTCATCTGACAGGCAATCAGCTTAACCTCCGCTTCCTGACACAGCTCGCGCAGCTCTTCAAGGCTAGCTACGCCTTTATCAGCCATCTTCTTTTTCATCATCATGGTCATCACGGACTGCATACCGGGTAGTGCAGTACCAAGAACCGGGAACCACTTGTCCATGCCGAGCGGCATAGGCATGCCAGGATTACCCAGCGGGGTGACCTGAAGATCCAGCTTTTTACGCAGCAACTGCAGACCGTAAAAGGTGAAGAAAATCTCAACTTCATAGCCAAGCGCCGCAGCAGTAGATGACAGGATAAAAGGCGGATAAGCCCAATCCAAAGAACCTTTGGTTGCAATAATGGCTAATTTTTTCGTTTCCATCTGAATATCCTCCAGTGGATGAGGCGTGATCCGGTTGACCGGATCAGGATTTCTTGATCAGAAAGTGGAATTTACCGCCTTCTTCACGGGATTCCATCAGCTCATTGCCGGTCTGCTTGGAAAATGCCTCAAAATCTTTAACTGAACCGGGGTCAGTTGCGATGATATGTAGCACTTTGCCTGACTCCATTGCGGTCAGACTTTTCTTTGCGCGCAAAATGGGCAGTGGGCAATTCAGTCCACTTGCATCCAATTCGTCGTCAAAATCAGCCATGGTAAACCTCCAGATCTTTGTGTTTCATTGTTTGAAAATCAGTCGTATCTTATATTCTAATTATCAGCCAAACGCAAGCCCGCACCAAAGTTGTGGTTGGCGCATTACACCCCTCTATCCGGCAGAAAACATCTGTCAAACAGGCGATTATCCATGTGCAACGAGTTGGTAGCCTTGCCTCGCCCAGTCGATAATTCCCCCTCGCAGATTAATCACATTGTCAAACCCCTGCTGCATCAGATATCGGCATGCATGATAAGAGCGGGCACCACTGCGACAATAGAGCACGATATCCTTATCCTGGGAGAATTCCGTTATTTTAAGAGGAATAAGATGCATGGGTAGATGTTTCGATGAAGGCAACATGCCGCCCACTACTTCCGCTTCGCTACGAATATCCAAAAGGTAGATATCCTCGTTTGCAGCCAGTTTACTTTCAAGTTCCTGGGAATTGATCTCTTTAACCACGCGCCACACTCTTGTGATGATTAACCTAGTTATTTAGTATATTATAGATTTACTAATATATACAAGCCGAGGGTGGTTATTGTTCCACCCTGGACCACATGTTAGAGTTCCGCCTCATTCAATGGGCACGGCATTCAGGCTCACGGGCCCAAACACCGCTTACGAAGGTAACTGATGGATTTCTTTCCCATTTTCCTCGATGTTAAAAACAGAACAAGTCTGGTGGTTGGCGGGGGCGATGTCGCTGCCAGGAAGGTTACACTTCTACTGAAAGCGCAAGGCAAGATACACGTAGTATCACCAACGCTCTGTGCCGATCTGCAGGCGTCGTTGGATAAAGGCCTGATAACACATACGGCTCGGGAATTTCAGAGTACAGACCTGGATGATGCCTATCTGGTCATTGCCGCCACCAATGACCCCGCCGTAAACCGCCAAGTTTCCGAACAGGCACGCGACCGCCACCTACCGGTGAATGTCGTCGACCAGCCTGAACTCTGCACATTTATCACACCTTCTATTATCGACCGCTCCCCGGTCGTCGCTGCCATTTCAACCGGTGGTGCCTCACCCGTATTGGCGCGGATCATACGTAGCCGGCTGGAGACATTGATTCCTGCCGGATACGGTCGCTTGGCTGAATTGGCCAATCGCTTCCGGGACCGGGTCAAGGCCCGCTTCCAAGATCCCAAAGATCGTCGCCTATTCTGGGAAAAGATTCTGCAAAGCGGTGTGGCAGAGCGGGTCTTTTCCGGCCACATCGAAGAAGCCTATATCAGTATGCAGCGGGCACTGGACAGCACCGAACCCGGTGATGGTATGGGTGAGGTTTATCTGGTTGGTGGTGGTCCCGGCGACCCGGATCTGCTCACCTTCCGCGCCCTGCGGCTGATGCAACAGGCCGATGTCGTGGTCTATGACCGGCTGGTCGCGGCCCCCGTGCTGGAGATGACCCGCCGGGATGCTGAACGGATTTATGTCGGCAAAGAGCGTGACCATCACGCCATGCGCCAGGAAGAGATCAACCAATTGCTGGTCGATCTGGCGAAAAAGGGCAAACGGGTTGTCCGCCTCAAAGGTGGTGACCCGTTTATTTTCGGACGTGGAGGAGAAGAGATCGATACCCTCTCCGCGGAGGGCGTGCCGTTCCAGGTTGTACCCGCTATTACCGCTGCTTCAGGCTGTGCCGCCTACTCCGGCATTCCCCTGACCCATCGGGACTATGCGCAATCCGTTACCTTTGTTACCGGCCACCTGAAGGATGGCTCTATTAACCTGAATTGGGGTCAACTCGCCCAGCCACATCAAACCGTGGTGTTCTATATGGGGCTGGTTGGTCTGCCGGTGATCATCGAAAAGCTGATTGAGCATGGTGTCTCGCCGGAGATGCCTATCGCACTAATCCAACAGGGTACCACCGAAAAACAGAAGGTATTCACCGGCACCCTGGCCAGCATCCAGGCCATCGTAGAGCGGGAGCAACCCAAACCTCCGACACTGATTATTGTCGGTGAGGTCGTGCAACTGCAGGAGAAACTGAGCTGGTACAAAACCCCTGAAGTGCCGCGCCGGGGCGCCACCTCCCCGATCGGTCCGACTGCGGATTAAGTGACGGCGAGAAAATTACTGAATTCATTGACAAATAGAGCCAACATCCCGAGGATTGGCTCAAGCGAGCAAGTAGACAGGCATTCAGAATGAACAACACCACCCATCTTCCCGTTAACCCTTACCTGCCCGCGCCGCTGGCACTGCCCCTGAGCCTGGTGCCTGGCAAAACTTACAGCCAGGTGATGGCGAGGTTGCTGAACAAACTGTTCGGACCTGAATTGGCGGATGGGGAACTGGACTTTCTGGAAGGGAAGATCATGCGAGTGGATGTGGTCGATGCCAAACTCCACTTCAGCATAACCCTGAGCCAGGGGGTATTGGCCGCCGCTGACACCAAGTGCCCCCACGACCTGAGTATTGAAGGCTCTATCTACGATTTTCTGCTGCTGGCTACCCGCCGAGAAGATGCCGACACGCTGTTTTTTAACCGCCGTCTGCGACTCGGTGGCGACACGGAGCTGGGACTCTATGTTAAAAACTTCCTGGATGCACTGGAACTGGATGTCCGCATCGGCCCGTTCCTGCAGATGATGAACGGCGCTACCACCCTGATTGGACGTATACCGCGTCTAGCAATCCCGAAGCTGCCCTTTCCCAAACTGGGTCGACGCAGCTAGTAACCGGTCACCCAGTCGACGACGTTTACCCGGACTTTCGCTTAGACAAGCGTCTGAGCCGCCGCGTGAGCGCGGTTTTCCATTCCGGCATCCCCGTGCCAGTAGCCATTGCAGGAACCCACCGGCAATAACTTCTCAAGCTTTTCCATGCCGGTTTCCCGCTCAATATCGCCCTGCAGGCAACCCTGGAACAAATCGATCACCTTGCCGGTATGGCGAGCCTGCGGACTGATGCGCAACACATCCACCTCCAATGCCTGTATCTGCTCCAGCTCTCCGAGCAGGTTGAAGGTATGGGCCGATTGGGTCTGGATACCGTTCAAGGCGAGGAAACGGGTATCGTCCTGGGCCGATAGAGTCAACCCGTCCGGGTAGTCGAGACAACGATACTGGCAATCGTCTTTTGGCAGATTGAAGGACCGGGCGGTAAAACAGCGTGCCGAATAGGCCAGGGGCAAACGCCCAAAGGCAAATAGCTCGGTCTCAACACCCGCCGGCCGCAGTGTCTGCATGGTTTTCAGCGTCTGCTTGGAGAGCTCCACCGGAAATACCCAGCGCTTGAGACCCTGCTTGGCCAACAGGTTGAGAGTCCTGTCGTTATAGATATTGACGCTGTGCCCCGCGACAAAAGGTTTGCCGCGCATCAGTTGCACAGCCCCCATATCATTGGCTTCTACCATGTGCGCACCGTTGTCGCAAAACCGCCGCAGGCGCTTCAGCTCAGATTCGGCTTCCAGCAACGCCAAGGTGGAGAAGACCACCTCCTTCCCGACTGCCGCCAACCGCTCTGCCAGCGCGAACCAGTCATCCGTGCGCATCAACGTGCGCTTGGAGCAGACTGTCTCCCCCAGATAGATAATATCCACCGGCGAATCCGCCATCTCTGCATAAAAATCGAGTAATTGGTCCTTTGCCCAGTAATAAAGCACCGGACCGAGCGAGAGTTTCGGCTTTCTATTCATGACCCAGAGTACCTTACTGCCAGGGGCGGCTATAAGCGCCAAGAGTAGTTTGCGTCCCTTCGGATACTTTGCCCAATTCGGCCATCCATTCCGCCTGGGGGCGATAATTTTCCGGATCCCGCTGACATGCATCCAGGGCTGCGCGCCAAACCCTGGCCACTTGCTGTACATAGACCGGACTACGCTGGCGCCCTTCGATCTTTATCGCCGCCACCCCGGCGGCTTGAAGCTGCGGAAGCAGTTCCAGTGTATTGAGGCTGGTCGGCTCTTCCATGGCATGGTAGGTATTGCCGCCAACCCGGAAACTCCCTTTGCAGAGGGTGGGATAACCGGCATTCTCTCCCTTGGCAAAACGGTCTATCAGCACCCCGCCCAAGCGGGTCTCAAGCCCTTCCGAAGTCTCACGCCACTCGACATGGCTGGCCGGTGAACAGGCACCATAGGTATTGGGAGAACGACCGGTAGCGTAAGAGGAGAGGATGCAGCGGCCTTCCACCATAACGCAGAGGCTGCCAAAACCGAATACTTCGACCTCGACCGGACTGTTGTTGACGACATGCTGCACCTGGCTGAGCGAGAGTACCCTTGGCAACACAGCCCGACGGATACCAAAGTTATCCTTATAGAACTGAAGCGCCTCATAATTGGTGGCAGAACCTTGCACAGAGAGATGCAGCTTGAGTTCAGGATAGCGATTCGCTGCATAGTCCAGTACGCCGATATCGGCGGCGATCATGGCATCCACCGCCAGTTCAGCCGCCTGATCCACCGCATTCTGCCAACGACTCCAGCCATCCGGCTGGGGATAGGTGTTGAGCGCCAAGAATACCTTCACCCCGCGTTGCCGGGCGTACTGGATGCCTTCGGCAATCTTGGCAGGCCCGAAATTGAGACCGGCGAAATGCCGGGCATTGGTGTCATCACGGAATCCGAAATAGACGGCATCGGCCCCGTTATCAACCGCGGCCTTGAGGGAGGGTAGATTTCCGGCAGGACATACTAATTCCATCGACTGACTCACTCGGGTAGTGGGTAATAAGGCAGGAGTGGCCATTACCGGTCGAATATAGGCAATTCGATATCACACCGGCAGCTCGCCAATAAACTGAGCGGGATTTCCTGCAGTTTTTCTAAGTTAATTATCCCTTCCCCGGTAGTGCAGAAACAACCCCTAAATCACATGGGTATATTGACCATACTAACCACCACCTGACCCGCCTTGGCCTGAACGGTCGTAACAGGTATGCTTCGCTCGCACTCTCGGCACAGTAACGGACCCATGACCTACTACTGGATTAAAACTCTGCACGTCAGCACGGTGATATTCACCATCAGTTTTTTCGTCGTGCGTTTTTTCTGGATGTTGCGAGGTTCGAGACTGTTTAACCGGCGCTGGGTGCGCCTGCTGTCACAGAGCAATGATACGCTGCTCCTGTTTGCCGGCATTACCCTGGCGGTAATGAGCCATCAGTACCCTTTTTCAGCCCCCTGGCTGACCGCCAAGCTGACGGCGTTACTGGTCTACATCCTACTGGGTATGCTGGCTTTTAAATGGGTGGAATCGCGATCCGGACGGATCTTGTGTGGACTGCTGGCACTGGCTACGGCAGGCTATATCGTCTCGGTTGCCCTCACCCGGATGCCGCTTCCCTGGCAGTTCTTTCTCGGATAAAGAAGACCCCCAGGCTCTAGTGCTCGGCGATCTCGGCCAAGCCCTCCGCGTCCAGCAGGCGCAACCGCTTATGACGAAGCTGAATCAGGCCATTCTTCTGGAAGCGCGTCAACACTCGGCTAACCGTCTCACTCGCCAATCCAAGGTAACTGCCGATATCACTTCTGGACATGCCGATTTGAAACTCTACCTGACGCATGCCCCTTGAATGCAACCTTTTAGTCAGGTTAAGCAGAAAACCGGCCAGCCGCTGGTCCGCGCTCTGATGTATCAGCGTCGTAATCAGCTGATGATTAAAAGCCACCTCGGCACTCAACATACTGATAATGCCCTGCTGTAGCTCCTCCAACAGATATCCGGTATTCGACAGCGACTCCATACGCAATTCACAAACGCTACTGTCCTGCAGCGCACGCGCGGTATAGGGGTAACGTTGGGGTGCGAGCCCTTCCATACCGATCAGTTCACCAATCAAATGGAAGCCGACGACCTGATCAAAACCGGACACCTTGGGAACATAGGTTTTAAATGACCCGGATTTAACGGCAAAAACAGACCTGAATGGGTCGTCCTTGAGAAATATAGTCTCCCCTCTGGCTACCTGGCGACGCCTCAATAGTACGCCCTCAGGAACCTGGCTTCCCTCTTCGGCATATTCCAGGATGGAGCACATCGGATCCAAGCCGCAATCCTGACACGCTACTTCACCGGCCGCCGGTTTATCCGAAACCTTTCTGCGTCCAATATGGGGAATATGTTTTCTCTGTCTTTCCATGCGTCAATCGTTATTCAGTTACTGAATTTCACAGGATGCAGCCGCAAAAACGGCACTATTTATACAGTTTCTAGCATTAATTCCTATTAACGGCCAGCACTTAGTCAAAAAAATGTCCGATATAGCACAACACCCTGTCAGGGGTAACTGATCAGGGTGTCATGGTTGGGTACGCCAAGTCGATTATTATTTGAATAGCGCTTCCACGGAAAAACCATCCTTTTCTAATATACCACGCAGGCGCTTCAATGCGTCCATCTGAATCTGCCTGACCCGCTCCCGGGTCACCCCCAGTTCGTTGGCAACCTGTTCCAAGGTGGCATTTTCATACCCGTGCAGCCCAAACCGGCGCTCCACCACTTCCCGCTGCTTTTCATTCAACTTGTTTAGCCAATCATCCAGATTAGCCGTCATCCCTTCACTCTGCAGGCTATCGGACGGATCTTCCGATTGCACATCGGGGATGGTATCCAGCAACGGTTTATCGGCGTTTTTTCCAAACGGCGTATCGACAGAGGTAATACGCTCATTGAGACCGAGCATGTGTTTTACTTCATCAATAGGCTTATCAAGCAAGTCGGCAATTTCATCGGCCGTTGGCTCGTGGTCAAGTTGTTGCGTCAGTTTTCGTGCCGCACGCAAATAGACATTGATCTCCTTAACCACGTGAATCGGCAAACGAATCGTACGGGTTTGATTCATAATCGCCCTTTCGATAGTCTGCCTGATCCACCAAGTGGCATAGGTCGAAAAACGAAAACCACGCTCGGGATCAAACTTCTCTACCGCCCGAATCAAACCCAGATTTCCCTCTTCGATCAGATCGAGTAGCGCCAGCCCACGATTCATATAACGGCGGGCAATTTTCACCACCAAACGCAGATTGCTTTCGATCATCCGCTGTCGGGCAGCCACCTCACCTTTCTGGGCCAATCTGGCCAGGGTGACCTCTTCTTCCGCCGTCAACAGTTTCGACCCACCGATTTCACTCAAGTAGAGTCTCGTAGCATCCATTTGGGCTGATTGGCTGGTCGCTTCGTCATTCTCGGCAATGAGTCTGACATCGCTATCCGCTGGCCGCTTTGTCCTTGCTGTAGTGACCGGGGAATCCGGCTGGCCGGACTTCCCTTTTCTCTCCTTATCCAACTGCCGCTTGACCATATAAATCCTCCTGGCAAATCACTGCGGATAACTCGATCTGCAAATCAGGGATGTCGGGGCAACAACTTCAATGGATCTACCGGCGCACCATTGCGTCTGATCTCAAAATGAAGCACGGGTTTTCCGTTACCATCGCTGCCCATTTCCGCAATACGTATCCCTTTCTTAACCGTATCGCCTTCTTTCACATGGATTTTTTTATTGTAACCGTATGCGCTCAGATAATTCTTGTTATGTTTTATAATCACCAAGCGCCCATAACCGATCAACCCACTGCCGGCGTAAACCACCTTGCCCGACTCCGCAGCATTAACCGGCTCACCGATTCGACCTTCGATCTTGACGCCCTTTCTCATCGGGTCGCCTTTAACAAAACGCTGTACTACTGAGCCTTTTGTCGGCCATAACCATTGTAACTTTAGAGAAATACTGCTTATTTTCTCTTCATCCTGACTTGATGATACTCCTTTGGACACGGATCTGGATACCGTCTTATCCGATGCTACCGATTTATCACTCCCCGCTGCAACCTGGGTTTGTGGGGTTTTTGTCGGGTAATTTTTGACCGCCCACCTACGACCGGTTGGCGCCATGCGCAGTTTCTGGCCGGGATAAATCGTATAGGGGTAACGGATGCCATTCCAACTGGCCAGTGAGGCGTAATCAATTCCAAATCGCCAGGAGATAGAGTAGAGGGTATCGCCTCGCTGTACATGATACGTGCTGGGCCGGGCGCTACGTTGTTGGGCCGGCGGGTGGTCACGGGACACTACCGGCGCGCGCACCGGCGCACTGCAACCGATCAGTTGTCCCATCGACAACAGAATGATCAGCCATATGCTATAGGTACCGGCATCCGCAGCCAGCAAGCCACAAACCGGAACCTTCCCGCTACGGCTTCCGTGACGCGGTCCGATCATGTTGCCATGCGCTTTGCCTACCAATCTTACGTTTGCTCCTGATATCCCATTCATGCATACGCAACGGATTACCGGTTCAACTTAACCCAAATCACAACCAGGGCAATAAGCAAAACTGTAATCCAACCGATACGATCGATGTACTTATGCAGTGATTCTTCCATGCGCTCCCCGCCCCATGCCATTAAGCCGGCCACCAGAAAGAAACGCGCGCCACGACCGATCACGGAAGCCAGGATAAACGGTAACAGGGCCATCGAGATCACCCCGGCCGAGATGGTAAACAGCTTATAGGGAATGGGAGAGAAACCGGCCAGAAAGATCGCCCAGAAGCCCCACTCCGTAAACCACTCGCGAACCTGTAAGTACTTGGGAAAGTAGCCGGCTCCCTTGAGTAACGGTTCGACCAGTTCGAATGCGAACAGACCGATCAGATATCCCAAAAGACCGCCCAACACAGAGGCAATGGTGGTCAGGGTAGCGAATTTCCACGCCTTGCCCGGATTTGCCAGCGTCATGGGAGCCAGCATGATGTCAGGAGGAACAGGGAAAAAAGAGGATTCGGCAAAACTGAGCCCGGCCAGGAATCGGGGAGCATGGCGGTGGCGCGACCACTGCAGCACACGCGCATAGAGCTTGGAGAAAAGCCGCATCAGAGAGTCCCCCCTAACAACGGGACAAAGATCACTTGCTCCAGTAGCTCCTTTTCATAGCCGGTGCGAGTGCGCGTCACCCGCACCAGCACCTGCTCTGACCGATTACCGATCGGCAGGATCATAGCGCCCCCCACCCTCAGTTGATCCACCAATGCCCGCGGGATACCCTCCGGGGCGGCGGTAACCAGAATGCCGTCAAAAGGCGCATATTCGGGCAACCCCATTCCGCCGTCCCGGTGGTGCAGGCGAATATTTCGAATATGCAGTTCCTGGAAACGTTTTCTGGCCTGCAACTGCAGGGATTTGATCCGTTCTACGCTATACACGCGCTTGACCAGTTTTGACAAGATGGCGGTCTGGTATCCAGACCCGGTACCGATCTCCAGCACCGTCTCCATCTGGGGAGTCTGCAACAACAGCTCAGTCATGCGCGCCACAATAAATGGCTGGGAGATCGTCTGTCCCTGTCCGATCGGTAATGCGGTGTCCTCATAGGCACGGCTGGCCAACGCTTCATCTACAAATATATGCCGTGGGGTATTCCTGATCGCACTCAGAACGGCTTGGTTGCTGATCCCTTCATCGCGCAGACGCTGAATTAAGCGCTCTCGGGTACGCTGCGAGGTCATACCGATCCCGCGGTGGACTGAACTGCTCATTGCCCCATCCTGCCCAACCAGTCCTGGAGTCGGACAATATCGCTATGCCGAGTCAAATCCACCTGGAGAGGCGTCACCGACACATACCCCTCTCTGACAGCGTAAAAATCCGTGCCGGAACCGGCGTCCTGTTCCAGGCCGGCAGGCCCCACCCAATAGATGGTGCGCCCACGCGGATCGGTATCGCGCACCACTGGTTCCGCACGATGACGATGCCCAAGCCGGGTGACCTGAAACCCTTTCAGCTCCTCATACGGGAGATCGGGGATATTCACGTTAATAATGGTATCCGAAGCCAGCGGCTCCCGCTGTAGATGCTCGACTAACTCTCTAGCCACCCGCGCCCCGGTTGCAAAGTGTTTTGGATCATGGGCATTCATCGAGAGGGCAATGGCCGGCAAGCCCAGAAAGCGCCCTTCCGTGGCGGCCGCCACCGTGCCGGAGTAGAGCACATCATCACCCAGGTTGGCGCCGGCGTTGATACCGGCTATCACCATGTCCGGTTCATCATCGAGTAATCCGGTGATGGCGAGGTGGACACAGTCGGTCGGTGTCCCGTCAACCCGGATGAAACCGTTGTCCGCCAGCTCTGCGCGCAGCGGATATTCCAGTGTCAATGAGTTACTGGCCCCACTGCGGTTACGCTCTGGCGCTACCACGGTAATCTCTGCCAGGGTCGACAGCTCCTCCGCCAACGCCCTCAGGCCCGGGGCCAGGTAGCCATCATCGTTACTCAGTAAAATCTTCATACAAAAACCAAGGTGCCCACCGCGCTGATTTAAAGGCCAAACTATACTGGAAATGCCGCAACTACTCGACCGCAGCGTGCCATTCCCGGCCTGGATTCCCACTATAGCGGCAGAATTGAACATCAGTTGATATACTGACTCCGTTATGAGCGGTGATGAACGACAGATACCGGATGAGGTGGATTTGCTTTTCCAGCAGGAGATGGATGGGGCCGTTCGTCATGAACACGATAAGGCAACTCCTTACAAGCCCAAGTTAAATCCAGTGCCGCTGCCCCTCAACCCGAAAGTGACTGGCGACGGCCTAAGCGATACTTTCCTCGACCTCAATATTGAGACGGGGGAAGAGCTGTCGTTTATTCGTCCCGGCGTTCAAAATCGGCTGTTTCAGGAACTGCGGAGAGGCAAAATCCCTCCCGAGGATATGCTCGACCTACACGGCCTTCGAGTGGTGGAGGCACGTAAGGCGCTGGCGGAATTCCTCGCCCACGCCATCCGGCACCGGTTACGGGTTGTGCAGATCATCCATGGAAAGGGATACCGCTCGGAAGACCGGCAGCCGATCCTGAAACAGAAGATCAATCAATGGTTGCGACAACGTGAAGAGGTGCTCGCCTTCTGCTCCGCCCCCCGATTTGACGGTGGGACGGGCGCCGCTTACGTACTGCTTTCGCGCAAGGGACTGAAAGACGAGGGTTGGCGATAGTCGATACACTCACGCAACAGGGCCGTGGCGAAACAGCCTTTCGGCAGGCGGAAAGAGAGCTCCACCTCGCCCCCCTGAAACGACCAGGTCAAATCGCTCACCGCCACCCGCAGGGCGCGCCGCTCCATCTGCAGTCCGAATCGTTCCAGCCCTTCCCGCCAGAACAGATCCGAAGACAATATCTCGGACTCCAACTCCGCTACCGCTCCAGATACCAGACTTTCGCCACGCCCCCACAAAGGCCCGGAAAGGTGAATATCCATCTCTTGCAGTCGCAGCTGGATCGATTCATCGATTTCGCCGACCGGAAAACTGCTCCGGGTCCCGTCCAGCATCATGCGCTCCCCATCCAGCGGGCAATTCCAGTTACCGGCGGCAACCCGGGCAGCCAGGACTTTATTGAATAACAGTGAGCGAACCGCCGAGAGATAAAAACCACGCTTCTCCCGCTTGACTCGCTTCAGTTCTCCATTGAATAGGGCGCGGGCAGAAACCAGGTTTGAATCATCCGTGCCAAAACGTTGTTCGCCAAAATAGTTGGGGATGCCGTCACGCGCGATGTTCTCCAAGGTCGACCGCAGTAGGGCCTCATCCCCTTCAAACGCTCTCACCCGAATTTTAAAACGGTTCCCCTTCAAGGCACCGACACGCAATTTGCGGCTGTGCCTGGCGGTGTTCAGCACCTTGAATTCACTGGATTCAATAGCATTCCAATTCGGCTCCGGTTTCCCGGCCAGACGGATGGAGAACCACTGCCGGGTTACCGCGTGCCGATCCTTTAGTCCGGCATAACTGACATCCACGCGCGGGACACCCGCCAGCCGGGCCAGCGATGCCGCTACCCAGGCGGTATTGCTGTCGCGTTTCTCCACATGCAGTAGCAGATGCTCCCCTTCGCCATCCGGCTCAACAAGGGGAATCTCATCGACAACAAAGTCATCGAGACAAGAGCGGATAACGCCACGACATTGAGGTGCGCCGTTAGCGAAGGGTAAAGGGGTTGGGTTCTGTTCTGTCACGGTAGCTGTTCAGTCGGTGGAAAACGCCCATTCTAACTGAACCCGTCCAGCCACGCTGAACAGATAGTGCCAGCTCAGCCCTTGAGTTCATCTTGCGTGTAAGGCAACCGCAGCACAAAACGGGCGCCACCTGTCGGCGCCTTCTCCACCCGCAGCTCTCCACCATAATTTTCTTTGATAATGAAATAGGAGACCGACAACCCCAGGCCGGTACCGATACCGATCGGTTTGGTTGTGTAGAAGGGTTCGAAAATCCTTGTTACCTGATCATCCGGGATACCGGGGCCGTTATCCTCAATCTCTATCCTGATCCAATCTGGTTCCGCCTGCGCACGAAGTGTGAAACACGGCTGGTATCCCGGCTCACGCTGTTGCCCCATTGCCTGGGCACCATTTTTCAACAGGTTAAGCAACACTTGTTGAATCTGACTGGGTTCGCATTCTATGGTCGGCAGACCCTGATCATACTCTCTGACAATCGCTATCTGCCTGAAATCAAGCCCATCCTCAAGCCTAAAATCATTGGCCGCCAAATCCAGCGTCTGTTCCAGCAACTCCTCTACATTGCAGGGTTGCAGATGCCGTCTGCTTTTGCGGCTAAAGCTGAGCATATTATCGACGATCTTTGCGGCACGTTTTCCGGACTCCCTGATCCGCTCAATCATTTCATAGACTTTGCGTTCAGAGAGATATTGCGTCACCGACTCTATATTGGTACCACAGGCTTCCGCCGTTTTGATATTGACCGGCAGATCACCCTGGATACGATTCTGCATGACCTGAATATTCTGCAATATGCCGGCCAGGGGATTGTTGATCTCGTGTGCCATACCGGCGGCCAACCCACCGATAGAGAGCATCTTCTCGGACTGGATCATCATCTCTTCAATACGTACCCGTTCGGTCACATCATCCACACGGATCACCGCGCCATCGATGCCGTTGGTCGTCAGTGGATAAATGGTGACATCATAGAGGCGCACCGACTCCTCCCCAGCCGACTTAAGACGCTGGTCATGGGATGAGATGCCATTCCGGATAGCATCCTTAACATGCTCGACCTCTTGCTGCAGCAAAGGAAATGCCGTTACCAGGTCTTGTCCTACCGCCCGGGCAGCGGAAACGCCAGCGATAATTTCCGCTTGGCGGTTCCATTGGATAACATGGCAATCCACATCGACACAGATCAGCGAAGAAGGCATGGAGTCCACCACATTGCTCAATAGATTGCGCAACCGATTCAACTCTGCCTCTGCCTCCTCCTGTTGTTGTATGTGGAGTTCAAACTCACCCAACATCCGATTGGCTTTATCGATCAACAGTCCGATCTCATCCTTGTGATGGCCTTTTGGAATACCCAACTTTTTGGATCGGGCAGCGCCGGGATTGATTGCGGCAAATGAGGCCGCCGTCTCCATCATCGGCTTGGTGAGGGTGTAGTAGAAAATCATACTCAACAGCAGGGCGAGTATCAGGTTGCGCACCACTCCAAACAATAGAATCCGCCCGGCACGATCGAAGAAACCTTCCGTAACCAGATAGGGATCTATCGACACAATGACCATGCCGACCGGCTGTTCACGACCGTCCCAAGAGAGAGGTAAATGATAGGTTTTGCTGCTCCCAACCAGAAGATCCGCCAAGCGGCGCAACCTCATGTCCACATGCGGCCGCTCCGCACTGGCCAAGAGACCACCCAGATCATCCCGAATCTCAGCCTGAATAACCGGCGGATATTCAAACAGACCATTCACCACCTGCTGAGCCAGATTATTATCCAGGCTATAGGCGGCCTGGGCAGCCGGCGATCTCAACAGGCTGAGCACCTGGTTGACGGTCTGATCAACATGCTGCTTTTCCTGCTTCAGGTCTGCCGCAATCTGATAGAGCGAAATGAACAGCCCGATGATAAATACCGTCATCACGGTAATCATCGCCTGCTTATAGGAGAGGCTATTTCTACGCTCTATTGTCACCACTTCCCCTGAAGTTTGACGGCCATTTGCGCACACTCATGAATCGGATTACAAGGTATCATAGCGGTCTACGTACTACAGCGGCCACTCTGCGACAGACTGGAGTGGAAACTGCTACGCTTCCCGCCTGATCAACACAACGGCATAACAGGCGATACCTTCACCCCGCCCGGCAAAACCCATCCCCTCGGTCGTTGTCGCCTTGATGTTTATTTTGTCAGCACTGCTGTGCAGGTCAACACTAAGGTTTGAGCGCATGGCTTCAATATGCGGGCTTAGTTTAGGCGCCTGAGCAACCACCGTGATATCGGCATTTCCCAGGACCCAGCCTTCCGTATCCAGCCGAGCCACAACACGAGTGAGCAGATGGCGGCTGGAGATGTCCTTGTACTCCTCACTGTTGTCCGGAAAATGAAACCCGATATCCCGCAGACCCGCCGCGCCCAGCAATGCATCACACAGTGAATGAATCAGTACATCACCATCCGAATGTGCCTCCAGGCCAAATGGGTAATCGATCGTCACTCCGCCCAAGATCAGGGCTCTACCCGGGGCAAACCGATGGGCATCATAGCCCTGTCCAATTCGCATGGCGCCACCTCACTGTTTAATAAGTAAAACTGATGTCTCTACACTCGATAACCACCGTTGACAAGCACCTTCGACGACGATGGACTACCCTTTGGATAACCAATAATAAGAAACAAGCAGTCATTGAAGTATGCATCATATAGGGAGGAGAGAAAGATGCCAAAATCAGACCCCTTACCCATTGAACTACGCCAGTTGCCGGACAGTTTTTATGAGTGGAACAAAGCATTGGCAGAGCTGTTGGCAGCTGAGGAACATATCCAGTTGACCGACAAGCACTGGCAGGTAATCCATTTTCTCAGAGACCACTGTGACACCCATGGAACCGGCTGTAGCGCCCGCTTGCTACTCAAGACATTGAGCCAGCAATTCAAGCGTGAAGGCGGCAAACGTTATCTCTACAGCCTGTTCCCCAGAGGACCGGTGGTACAGGCGTGTAAGATCTCCGGTATCCCCCTTCCCCGTTACGCACTGGATCTCTCATTCGGCAGCGTCCACTGAACGAATGGATTAATTCCTGTCTCGTTGACTGAGGTAGAATTCGGCCAAGGCAAGATCTTCCGGACGGGTGATCTTTATATTGTCGCTACGCCCCTCAACAAGTTGCGGAACGTTTCCGGCAAGTTCGATCGCACTCGCTTCATCGGTAACGCACCGATTATCTGCCCGGGCCTGTTGCAGTGCCTGGCGCAAGGCGCCATAGCGAAACATTTGGGGCGTAAAAGCACGCCACAGCTGTTCTCTCGGGAGGGTCTCCAACACGCGGCCGGTATCATCTGCCCGTTTAACGGTATCGCTGAGCGGCGCTGCCAGTAATCCACCAATTGGGTGTGACGCAAGCTGCGCGATCAAATTGTTCAGATCGTTCGGATGCAGGCAGGGTCTGGCGGCATCATGCACCAACACCCAGTCCATCGGATCGGCCTCCTGTTCCAAGGCCAACAGACCGTTCAGCACCGAATCGGCCCGCTCCTTTCCCCCTGTCACACGCTGTACCCGGAGATGTCGCGCATGGGTCGTCTCGGCCCACCACTCATCGAGCGCGGAGATCGCCACGATGACCCGTATAATCGTCGGATGGGCCACCAGGGTCGCCAGGGCATGATCGATGACCAGCCCCCCATGCAGCGTCAGATACTGCTTGGGCAGCGTACTCCCCATACGACGTCCCACACCTGCAGCGGGAACGATTGCCCAGAAGCAAGGAGCCTCCCGGTTCACGGCTTACCCTGCTGCGGCTCGATGATTTGGTAAAAGATTTCCCCCTCTCTGATCATACCGAGATCATTCCGCGCCCGCTCCTCAATAGCTTCCAGGCCTTTCTTCAGATCATCCACTTCGGCCTGCAGCGCCTGATTACGCCGGCGCATCTGTTGCAGCTCATCCTTCTGCTGAGCGATATCCTGCTTCAACAGATGCAACTCAGCCAAGCTCCCCTCGCCCACCCAGAGTCGATACTGGAGTACTACCAGCATGGCAAAGAGAAGGAGTATCAGGATCCGTATCATCATCTAACGTAACTATTCGGCTCTTCGATAAAACCTGAATATCAAACAATCAGGAGGCATTGGCGTTCATCATAAAAACCAAGTCATTCGCCTTATGTCGCCGACACGTTGTCGAATCGCCGAGCACGGCAAGGAAAGGGGCCGCGCCGAATCTGAAGCGATAGACCGGGTACTGATTCCCGCTAATGCCTACTCATTCGACACCGGCCCGCGGCATTACCGTGCTTGATGCTCTGCCAGTGACGCGATTGGTTCAGAGGCAGTTAAAAGCACCTTTTCCGGCGTACACGGCTTCGCTGCCGAGCTGGTCTTCAATGCGCATCAACTGGTTATATTTCGCCACCCGGTCAGTACGACTCAATGATCCGGTCTTGATCTGACCGGTGTCGGCCGCCACCACCAAGTCGGCAATAGTGGTGTCTTCGGTCTCGCCGGAGCGATGTGACACGACCGCAGTATAACCCGCATCTTTTGCCATCTTGATCGCTTCCAGGGTTTCGGTCAGGGTGCCAATCTGGTTGAATTTGATCAGAATGGAGTTGGCGATACCCTGCTCAATCCCGCGGGCCAGGATCTTGGTATTGGTAACAAACAGGTCATCGCCTACCAACTGAACCCGGTTGCCCAACTTCTCGGTCAGTAACTTCCAGCCATCCCAATCACTCTCATCCATGCCATCTTCAACCGAAATAATCGGATACTGATCGACAATGCCACTGAGATAATCGACAAACTCGGCCGCACTGAACTGACGCCCTTCGGAAGCCAGATCGTACACGCCGTTCTTGTAGAACTCCGAACTGGCCACATCCAGTCCCAGATAGATATCGCTACCCACTTTGAAGCCGCTTTTTTCAATCGCTTCCAGGATCACCTCTATCGCCGCGACATTGGAGGGCAGATCGGGTGCGAAACCGCCTTCATCACCCACAGCGGTATTGAGACCGCGGGATTTGAGAACCGATTTCAGCGCATGGAACACCTCGGCACCGTAGCGCACCGCTTCACGGATCGAACCGGCCCCTACCGGCAGGATCATGAACTCTTGGATGTCCACGCTGTTGTCGGCATGGGAGCCACCATTGATGATATTCATCATCGGCACCGGCATGCGGAACGGTCCCTCCGAAAGGGAGCGGTAGAGGGGTAATGCCTTCTCCTGCGCCGCCGCATGGGCTGCCGCTAGGGAAACCGCCAACAGGGCGTTGGCGCCCAGTCGATCTTTATTCTCGGTACCGTCCAGCTGGATGATTTTCCTATCCAGACCCACCTGATCTTGCACATCGAAACCCAACAGGGCCTGCTTCAGCTCACCGGTTATGTTACCAACCGCCTTCAGCACGCCTTTACCCAGGTAGCGTTGCTTGTCGCCGTCGCGCAGCTCCAACGCCTCGCGTGAACCGGTGGAGGCTCCGGATGGTGCAACGGCCCGGCCAATTGCGCCATCGGCAGTAATGATATCCGCCTCTACGGTGGGATTACCGCGCGAGTCAAGGATTTCACGACCTCGAACATCAACAATCTCAGACATTGTTACTCCAGTTTTATTCGGATATAGGTAAGATTTTAAAGATAAAAAGGTTTATGCCCGGATGACGATCCGGATCCGTATCGTCTGTTATAGTGTGGTTTCGATAAATCCACGGCGCTTGACCGCCTGATCCAGCTCCATAAGCGTCTCCAGCAACGCCTCCATCTTATCCAGCGGCCAAGAGTTGGGGCCGTCGCTCAAGGCTTTCTCCGGGTTGGGATGGGTCTCCATAAACAGCCCGGAAACACCCGCTGCTACTGCAGCACGAGCCAGTACCGGCACAAACTCGCGCTGTCCGCCCGAAGCGTTCCCCTGACCGCCGGGCAACTGCACCGAGTGGGTGGCGTCATACACCACCGGCGCACTCGACTCACGCATCACCGCCAGCGAACGCATATCGGAAACCAGATTATTGTAGCCAAACGAGGCACCTCGCTCACACACCATAATCTGCGTATTACCGGTACTGCGCGCCTTTTCCACCACATGCTTCATATCCCAGGGAGCGAGAAATTGGCCTTTTTTCAAGTTTACCGGCAATCCCTGGCTGGCTACCGCCTTGATAAAATTGGTTTGCCGACACAGGAAGGCCGGTGTCTGTAACACATCCACCACGGCCGACACCTCACTCAACGGGGTATCTTCATGCACATCTGTCAGTAGCGAGACACCGATCTCCCGCTTGACCTTTTCCAGGATCTTCAGTCCCGCTTCGAGGCCGGGTCCGCGGTAACTCTGCCCCGAAGAGCGGTTGGCTTTGTCGAAAGACGATTTGTAGATAAACGGGATCCCCAGCCGTCCGGTTAACGCTTTCAGCTCACCGGCTGTGTCCAGAGCCAACTGCTCGCTCTCCACGACACAGGGGCCGGCAATTAAAAACAGCGGCTGCTCAAGTCCTACCTCGAATCCACAAAGTTTCATGCGTTTGCTGTCTCCCTACTCATGTCGTATTTATACTTCCGTGCCGCCTGGACAAAACCGGTGAATAGCGGGTGGCCATCCCTCGGTGTGGAGGTGAACTCCGGATGGAATTGGCAGGCAACGAACCATGGGTGATCGCTGATTTCTACAATCTCGACCAGTTTGCCATCCATAGAACGGCCAGCGATCTTCAACCCCGCTTTCTCCAGTACCTGCAGATATTGATTATTAAATTCATAACGGTGACGATGGCGCTCAATGATGGTATCGCTGGCATACAGCTTGCGGGTCAACCCATCTTCGTCCAACCGACACTCTTGCCCGCCCAACCGCATGGTGCCACCGAGATCGGATTCTTCACTGCGCACTTCCAGCTCACCATCCGCATTGAGCCATTCGGTGATCAGTGCAATAACCGGATAGGGTGTCTCACGATTGAATTCGGTGCTATGGGCATCGGTCATACCCGCCACATGGCGCGCATACTCAATCACCGCTACTTGCATACCCAGACAGATTCCCAGATAGGGTATCTTATGCTCGCGAGCATAACGCACTGTCTCGATCTTACCCTCGACACCCCGCTCACCAAAACCACCGGGAACCAGAATCGCATCGACCCCCTTAAGACAGTCGGTGCCACTTTTCTCCACCTGCTCGGAATCGATATATTTGATGTTGATCTTGGTGTGAGTATGGATGCCGGCGTGAATCAACGCTTCGGAAAGGGATTTATACGCCTCCGTCAAGTTCATGTACTTGCCGACCATAGCGACAGTCACGCTGCCATCTGTGTTTTCCAGGCCATCGATTACCGCCCGCCATTCGGACAGATCCGCAGCCGGTACGTTGAGCCCCAACTGGCGAACTACGATCTCATCCATCTTCTGCTCATGTAGGAGCAGTGGGATCCGGTAGATATTGTCTGCATCGACCCCGGTGATAACCGCCTCTTCGGGAACGTTGGTAAACAGGGCTATCTTTTTACGCTCGCCTTCCGGCAGTGCGCTCTCACAACGACACAGCAGCACGTCGGGCTGAATCCCGATAGAGCGCAACTCTTTAACCGAATGCTGGGTCGGCTTGGTCTTGATTTCGCCAGAGGTGGGGATATAGGGCACCAGTGTCAAATGCAAAAACAGCGCATTCTGCTTACCCATTTCCACGCCCATCTGTCGAATTGCCTCGAGAAACGGCAGGGACTCGATATCGCCCACCGTACCGCCAATCTCCACCAGGGCAATATCGGCATCGCCGGCCCCCAAGCGGATACTGTCTTTCATCTCATTGGTAATGTGGGGAATCACCTGGACAGTGCCGCCCAAATAGTCACCGCGCCGCTCCTTGCGGATGACGCTTTCATAAATCTGTCCAGTGGTAAAATTGTTATTGCGGCCCATGGTGGCGCGAATAAAACGCTCATAGTGCCCCAAATCAAGATCGGTTTCAGCGCCATCTTCGGTAACGAAGACTTCACCGTGCTGAAACGGGCTCATGGTCCCGGGATCCACGTTGATATACGGATCCAGCTTGATCATGGTGACTTTTAAGCCGCGCGCTTCCAGGAGTGCGGCCAGTGAGGCAGAGGCAATACCTTTGCCCAGCGAGGAAACAACACCGCCCGTGATAAATACGAATTTGGTCATAGACTCTATGTCTTGTGGTGGAGGAAAGAAATCATTCAGGACGGGGTTTAATAGTACGCGAAACAGGCTGTAGCCTCAATCAAAAGGCCGCTTATTTATCGCTCTCCATGAACCGTTTCACAGGCCAACCCTGGCACGTACGCACCAAAACGAGGCGCCTTACCTATCAAATTCTGTTTTCACCTCGGTCGGGCATGAAACCCACACCGGACATAAGGGGACAGGCAACCTGACAGGCAGAGGTAAAATCATTTAGTATCATCTCCATCGCACCTCTTTGCAGGACGCCTCCGGAAAAGATACTTGATCCAGAGCAAAGCAATCTGCAAAATATCCCTTCCTACGGAGAAGTCAGGTAGTCCAGTGAGCGAACACAAGGTCATCTCTTTCGACAATATCAAGGTTGCCTGCAGGAACTGTAGCCTTACCTCTCTTTGTCTCCCAATGGGGCTTACTCCGGAAGACGTGGATTTGCTGGACAATATCGTCAAGCGCAACCGTCCGCTTCACCGTGGTGATCATCTGTTCCGTCAGGGCGATAATTTCCAGTGTATCTATGTCGTCAAGACTGGCACCGTCAAGAGCTTTGACCCGGGCGAAGACGGCAGCGAGCAGGTTCTGGGCTTCCACCTACCTGGCGAGATGATCGGGCTGGACGCCATTGAGAGCGGCTTCCACCACTGCTCCGCCAAGATCCTGGAGACTACGGCTGTTTGCGAAATCCCCTTCGCCCGGCTGGAAGAGCTGAGCAGTACAATCCCCAGCCTGCAGCACCAGATGTACCGTCTGTTGAGTCGGGAGATCGGTCACGACGAGGATATGTTGACCCTGTTGGGCAAGCGCAATGCCGAGGAGCGGTTGGCCTCTTTCCTGTTGAGCCTGTCCGGCCGATTCCAGCGCCGCGGCTTTTCTCCGTCCGATTTCTATCTCAGTATGTCACGGCATGAGATCGGCAACTATCTGGGATTGGCGGTCGAGACCGTCAGCCGCCTGTTCACCCGTTTTCAGGACGATGGCTTGCTGAAGGTGGAGCGTAAGCATATACAACTGTTGGATATCGAGCGGATCAAACAGATCGTGCACGGCGACCAGAGTGGCGTGCGCGAACAGCAAGCCACCTGAGCGAATCCATCCCAGATTTAAGAATCGGCCGATTCAGGCGATTCCATACGCCGCCAGAGACAACTGCCGGCCCCTTTCTCGATCATATCCAGCCGTTGCTGATGTAACGCCAACTCTTCGACATTCGCCCTAACCACCTTCAAACGGGGCCGGGACGAATCCAGGCGTTGAATCCGCTCCCCCGCCGTATCCCCTTCACCGCGCCCAGCATCCAGTGACAACGCGCCCTGGCCGCCGGTCATCATCAGGTAGACGTCAGCCAGAATCTCCGCATCCAGTAACGCTCCGTGCAGTTCACGGTGGCTGTTATTGATGTCATACCGCTTACACAGTGCGTCCAGGCTGTTACGCTGCCCCGGATGCATCTTTTTGGCCATGACCAGGGTATCCACCACGCTACAGACGGCATCCAACGTTGGATGATCCCCCCCCAACAACCGCAGCTCATGATTCAGGAAACCGACGTCAAACGGCGCATTGTGGATGATCAACTCCGCCCCTTCGATGTAAGCCAGAAAATCATCCACCAGATCACCGAATCGCGGCTTATCCGCCAGGAATTCATTGGTGATGCCATGCACCTCGATCGCCGCTTGGTCGATCTCCCGATCCGGCTGCAGGTATTGATGGAAATTATTCCCGGTCAGCCGACGCTCGACCATCTCCACACAACCGATCTCGATAATCCGGTGCCCCTGGGAGGGCTCCAAGCCGGTGGTCTCCGTATCCAGTACAATCTGGCGCACGCTCATACACCCAACTCCTCTACACCCTTGTTTGCCAGACTATCGGCCAATTCATTTTCGGGGTGGCCATTGTGCCCCTTCACCCATGACCACTGCACATCGTGTTGTGCCACAAGCTGATCCAGGCGCTGCCAAAGATCGCTGTTCTTGACCGGCTTTTTCGCCGCGGTCTTCCAGCCATTGCGTTTCCAATTCTTGATCCATTCGGTAATACCATGCTGCACGTACTTCGAATCGGTCGTCACCCGTACAGGGACCGAACGGGTCAGTGCTTCCAGGGCGCTGATGACGGCCATCAGTTCCATCCGGTTATTGGTGGTATCCGGCACGCCTCCGTACAGATGCCGCTCTTTCCCTTTGTAGCGCATCACCGCACCCCAGCCACCGGGACCCGGATTGCCTTTGCAGGCCCCGTCGGTAAATATTTCTACCCTTTCAATCACTTAATCTCTACTCCTGGTATGCCGGATATTATTCGCAGAGGGTTCTGCCATGCCGCCCCGGATGCGCCGGGGGCGCAGCTTCCAGGCTGGCTTGATCGGCGTCAGCCGCGACACCCGCTTGACCGCCAATATCATATAGACACCCGACAGCGGCGACCAGAAGCGCTCACCTATCCGCTCCAGGAAACCCAGACGCTGCATCATCCGTTCCCGGCCGAGGGGCGGCCTGAACATCACCCCCTGCTCCGCCTTGATCTCAAATCCAAGCAGCGAAAGCCAGTCGTGAACCCGCCAGGACGAGATAAAGTGGCCGCACCAGGGAACCCGCTTGCTGCGCATTCGCAGAAAGCGCCAGATGCCCCACAGGCTCCAGGGATTGAAACCGACAATAATGACGTGTCCCTCGGGGATCAGCACCCGCTCCACCTCCCGCAACAACTGATGCGGATCCTTGGAAAAATCCAGTGTGTGCGAAAGCAATACGGTATCGATACTGTCCGATGCGATGGGCAGGTACTGGGGATCGCTCACCACACATTGGGCGCCAAAGGCATCCTCCTCTCTGGGCACCAGCACCACCTGCGACTTAATCCGGCTCATGCGCAGCGGATCCATCTGCAAACCGAGGCAGCCAACCTGCAGCAGATAGTAGCCGAAACACTCCGACAGCAGTTGTTCCAGGCAATCCAGTTCCATAGCGAGCAACTCGCGCCCCGGCGTCGTACCGAACCAGCGGCGCAGGTCATCCGTCGAGGGCGGCTTGATAATTCGGTTAAATAGTCTCTTCATCAACAGACACTGTCATTTGTGCAACGCATCAATATCACGTTTGGCCCGATCCAGGCTGTAACCAGTCTACCTGCTAAACAGACCACTCACACCCGGAAAAGCTCATCACGGGTTTTTATCCCGGCAACATGACCGGTTTCCTGGAAAAAAACAGGTGTTTTGCGTATAGTCCGGGCTAATTTATGCCAACGCCAGACAGCCGCGGATCGTTTCATGCACAAAAGATATCTGACCCTGACGCTCCTCACCACCCTGGTATTGGGCGGATGCAACACGCTCAACCAGAGGGCCGAGCCGGAATATATCCGCGTAACGGCTGAGGCCGATGTAATACCTGTCGCTGATAACGAAATCGCCGATGCACCGGCACCTGCACTGACCACCAGCCAATCCGAGCCTGCACCCGAGGCCGATCTGCCGGCGACGGAAACCGCCGCCGTTCCCGAGCCGCCGATGGATCTCATGGGGCGGTTGCGCGCCGGCTTTAGCCTAAATATCCCGGACAAACCACGTATCGATACCCAGGTTCGCTGGTTTGCCGCCAACAGCGATTATCTGGACCGGGTACAGGAGCGGGCAGCACCCTACCTCTACTTTATTCTCGAAGAGGCCGAACAGCGCGGCATGCCGACCGAACTGGCACTGCTGCCGATCGTCGAGAGCGGCTACCAGCCCTTTGCTTACTCACCGGGGCGCGCGGCCGGCCTGTGGCAGTTCATCCCCTCGACCGGCAAACACTTCGGCCTGAAGCAGAATTGGTGGTATGACGGCCGCCGGGATGTGGTAGCCGCCACCCGCGCCGCCCTGGATTACCTCAACACTCTATCGACCCAGTTTGACGGTGACTGGGAATTGGCCCTGGCAGGCTACAATGCCGGTGCAGGCACCGTGCTGCGCGCCATCAAGCGAAATCAAAAGCAGGGCAAGCCGACCGATTTCTGGTCCCTTGATTTACCGGTCGAGACGATGCGTTATGTGCCGAAATTATTGGCCGCCGCCAAAGTCCTGGCCAACCCGGATCAATATGGCATTACCCTTGCCGATATCCCCAACCAGCCCTACTTCAAGAGCGTCGATATCGGTTCCCAGCTCGATCTCGCCCTGGCCGCCGATATGGCAGGCATCTCTATCGAAGAGCTATACCGACTCAATCCCGGATTTAATCGCTGGGCCACCGCCCCCGGGGGACCACATCGCCTGAGTATCCCGGTAGAGCATGTCGAGCACTTCAGCCAATCCCTGGCAGCGCTCGATCCGAACAAAAGGGTGCGCTGGAGGCGCTACAAGATTCGTCCGGGCGACAATCTCGGCAGCATTGCCCGAAAACACAAAACCACCGTGGCGCTGCTGCAGCAGGTCAACAAGCTGAACGGGTATCGCATACGGGCCGGTAAACATCTGCTGATTCCGGTCTCCGTCAAAAGTCTCGACCAATACACCCACAGCGCCGATGCACGCCTGGCGAAGACCCAGAACCAGTCACGCAAAGGCCGCCGTCTAACCCACACCGTGGTGGCAGGCGATACACTGTGGGATATCGCCCGCCAATATCATGTCAGCCACCAGGCGCTGGCCCGCTGGAACGGCATGTCGCCCCGAGACACGCTGAGGCTGGGACAAAAACTGGTGGTCTGGCAACAAAATGGAAAAACTCAAGCTAAACTGGCCCGACTCCCTTCTTCACTGTCCCCGGCGGCCAACACCCGCAGCAGCCTGCGTTACCGGGTCAAAAAGGGTGATTCACTGGCGCGGATTGCCCAGCGTTTCAATGTCTCTGTATCAGATTTGAAAAAGTGGAACTCACTGGAAGGACGCTATCTGCAGCCGGGACAGCGCCTGCAACTGTTCGTCGACGTGACCGAGCAAACCCTGTAAGCGACCGCAGGCAAGGCGTATCAATGATTCGCCTTCGCCTGCTCGACTTTAAAACAGCTCACCTGACGGCCATCAGCATACTCGATCAGATCTGGGTAGCGCTCACGGCACTGGGCCATCGCTACCGGACAACGGGGATGAAAATGACACCCGGCGGGCGGGTGAGCCGGGGACGGCATATCCCCCTCCAGCCTGATCACCTGTCGTTTCGATCCGGGATCGGCCACCGGCACCGCTGACAGCAGCGCCTGGGTGTAAGGATGGCGTGGGGCGGCCAGGAGCTGACCGACCTCCCCCCGCTCCACAATCCTGCCCAGATACATTACCGCCACCTCATCCGCCAAATAGGCCACGACGGAGATATTGTGGGTAATGAACAGAAAAGCCAATCCATGGCTATTCTGCAACTGTTTAAGCAGATTCAGAATCTGCGCCTGTACCGAAACATCGAGGGCACTGGTCGGCTCATCACAGATGATCAGTTTTGGATTGACGGCCAATGCCCGGGCAATACAGATACGCTGACGTTGCCCACCCGAAAATTCATGCGGGTAACGACTGGCCGCCTCGGCGGAGAGCCCCACCTGCGCCAGTAGCTCCAACACCCGACTACGGCGCTGTTCGGCACTTCCGCCGATGCGCTGGGCCTTCATCCCCTCTTCAATAATGTCGCCCACCAGCATCCGCGGATTCATTGAGGCCACCGGGTCCTGGAAAATAATCTGAAGTTCGGAACGACGACTGCGCAGGGCATTGCCTTTGAGCCGGGTCAGTTCATCGCCGGAAAAACCAACGGTGCCGGCGGTGGGCCGCACCAGTTGCAGTATCCCTTTGCCCACCGTCGTCTTGCCGCAGCCAGATTCACCTACCAGAGCGACCGTCTTGCCCGGCGAAATCGACAACGACACCCCATCCACCGCCTTGACATGGCCTACGATACGTTTGAAGACGCCCCTGTGGATAGGGAAATGGACCTTGAGCCGATCAACCACCAGTAATGGCTCACGACCGGTGGCAAGATTGGCCGCCGTGTGATCGGACACTTCCGCTGCCTGCATGGCGGCCAAATTCGGCTGGCCGGCCAGGTAGCAGCGTGCCCCCTGCCCCGGCGCCAGGGTGGTCCAACCCGGTGCTGTCTCACAATCCTCGAACGCCTGGTCACAACGATCCATAAACCGACACGCGGTGAACGGCTGATTCAAAGGCGGTACATTGCCGCTAATTACCGCGAGTCGCTTGCTGCGCTTTTCGGCATTCGGCAACGATTGGAACAATTTCTGACTGTAGGGATGTTGGGCATCCCCAAAGAAACGTTCACGAGTCGCCACCTCGATAATCTGTCCGGCATACATCACCGCCACCCGGTCCGCCACCTCGGCCACTACACCAAGGTCATGGGTAATCAGGAGTATCGCCATACCCGTTTGCTGTTGGAGTGTCTTGAGCAGCGCCAATACCTGGGCCTGAATGGTGACATCCAGGGCAGTGGTGGGTTCGTCGGCGATGAGCAACTCAGGACGGCCGGCCAGAGCCATGGCAATCATGACCCGCTGCTTCATGCCGCCAGAGAGCTGATGAGGATACTCATTCACCCGCCTTTGCGGATCGGGAATACCGACCGAGTTGAGCAGTTCAACAACCCGCTTAGCAACGGACTGGTTATCCGCGGTATCGCGAATCTTAACCGCTTCACCGATCTGTTGCCCGATGGTCAGCACCGGGTTCAGCGAGGTCATAGGCTCCTGGAAGATCATCGCCATACGACCACCCCGTTCATCCCGCATGGCATATTCCGGCAGATCCAATATGGCGGTGTTACCCAGCCGTACCTCACCACCCACAATTCGCCCTGCCGGCGGTAACAGGCGCATGATCGACAGCGCGGTCATCGACTTGCCGCAACCGGACTCACCCAGCAGGGCGAAGGTTTCGCCTTTTTTTATCTCCAGATCGACACCGTCTACGGCCCGTACCGGGCGCTCGTGGTTCCCCAGCCAGGTTTGCAGATTGTCGACTTTCAGCAAAATATCGCTCATGCGGAAACGGTTTCCCTAGGGCCTGTTAACACTAACTGAATCGCACCTGTTGCCCCTGAAAAAGTGCCAATCAAGGCGCGAGGCGCGTAGTTTGGTCGCTCCAAATAAGCAACGAGCAACGCCGAGTGGTGCTTTTTCAGGGGCAACCCGAAGGGCTGAGGCCATTTTTCCGCCCAGCGGCGTTATCAGTCGCTCATGTATGCTCAATACACTTCACTCCTTTTGCCTTGCTGCGCAAAAAAATGGCCACAGCAGGCATGATACCGTTAGTGTTAACAGACCCTATGGCGGATCAGCGGGAACTGCGCAGACGCGGGTCAAAGGCGTCCCGCACCACATCGGAAAACAGATTGGCCGACAACACCAAGGTAAACATAAAGATCATCGAAGCCATCAGCGACCACCAGACCACCGGTTCCCGGGCCATCTCCAAACGTGCGCTATTGATCATATTGCCCCAACTGTTCATGGTGGGGTCAACGCCTATATTGACATAGGAGAGCACCGCTTCCGCCAGCACCAGGCCGGAAAAGTCCAGCACCACAGTGATCAACACGATGTGCAGCACATTGGGCAGTATGTGACGTAAAATAATCTGGAAATGCCCCACACCAAAGGCGACCGCCGCCTGCACGTAATCGACCTCACGCAGTTTCATCGTTTCGCCCCGCAACAGACGACACAATCCAGTCCAACTGGTGACACCGAGGATGATACAGAGGAACAGCAGGCGCAGATCGGCCCGTTCCACCAAACTGTTAAATTCGTCCGCGTGGTTGCTCATGTAGATCTGCAGCATCAGAATCGCCGCCGCAATTAACAGCACACCGGGGATGGAGTTAAGCGTGGTGTAGGTGTATTGAATCATGTCATCCACCCACCCCCTGAAGTAGCCAGCCATGATACCCAACAGGATGGCGGCAGGCAGCATCACCAGGGTAGTCAGGGTGCCGATCAGCAATCCAGTGCGGATGCTCTTCAATGCCTGATAAAACACATCCTCACCCACCTTGTCGGTACCGAGCAGGTGATAATGGCCGGACAACTCCACCGCCCAGAGTAGCAGCATCAGCAATAAGCCCAGGGTAATCAGCGCGGTACGCCAGGGGATTTCGCTTTTGCCGGTCAACACCTCCCTGGCCGCGCCGGCGAATCCCCCGGGCCGGCTGGCAGCCAGCAGGGCAAACAGGATGTTGGCCATCACCAGAGTCACAACCAGCCCTTTGATCACGCCGATCATACTCAGGCGCACGACGTCCTGAGCCCAATCCCGTTGCGGATCCACCAAGTGGGCGCCGCCGTATTTCAGCCGTGGAAAATCCCGGATCACCCGGCCGTCCGCGAGTTCGATATTCTCCTTGGCGTACAGATGAGTGGCCAACGGGGCCGAATAAGTCTTTTCCTGACGCTCCCTAAGTGGCTGTACCAGACGGTCAAACAAGCTGACCACTTCGATCGACTGCACTTGGCCAGCTGCAGGCTGATCTGTCGTCAACGTCGGCTCGAAGTGGATCGAATCCAGCAACCCGACCAGTACATAGAAGCTCAGTATCACCAGGGTAGCGATACCGATCCGGCTGCGCAGCACCAACCGCCAGGGTCCGCGCAGGTGCTCTTTCCCCGCCGCGTAGATGCCGAATGCGACGGCAAAAAACAGCAACAGGAAGACCAGCGCGTCGGTCCATAAAACCACCAACCCGCCCATCATGACAAGCGCACCCGCGGGTCAACCAGCGTATAGGAGATATCGGTCAACAGCAGACCGAGGATATAGAGCACCGACCCGAGGAAGACCATGGAGCGGACAATGGCGAAATCCTGCCGGTTGATGGCATCGATGGTGTAGCTGCCAAGACCGGGGATGCCGAAGAACGACTCGGTGATCAGGCTGCCCATGAACAGCAGCGGCAACACCACCACTACCCCGGTCAATATCGGTATCATGGCGTTTTTCAGTACATGTCGGAACAACACCACACCTTCCGACAAGCCTTTGGCGCGAGCCGTACGGACATAATCCCGGTTGATCTCTTCCAGAAACAGCGTGCGGTACCAACGTGTCCCGGCACCGATCCCTCCCACCACGCCAATCAGGACCGGCAGCACCAGAAACTTGATGGAAGCGAAGCCGGTATCGTAGCCGGAGATGGGTACCAAATGGAGCAATTTACTCACCAGATACTGGCCACCAATAATATAAAACAGCCCGGAAACAGACATCATCACCACGCACAGCACCACGCTCCAGATATCGATATAGGTCGCACGAAAAAAGGCGATCAACAGGGCATAAGTGATATTCACCAAAAGCCCGACCATCAATACCGGTATAGCGATAGCCAGGCTCGGCCACATCCGCTGAGAGATGTCATAACCGATGTCCCGATCGCTATCGGAAGTACCAAAATCAAACTGGAACAGTTTGAGGGATTTCTGAAAAAAGATGGTGTCGGTGAACTGCGCTACGCCCTGGCGACTGCTATTGATCAACAGCGGCTTGTCATAGCCCCGCTCCGCCTTCCAGGTCTCGATCGCTTCCGCCGTCACCCGCTTCATGCCCAGGTTCATACGGGCCATGTCATCCGGTGAGTTGACCACGAAAAATAGCACAAAGGTCAGGACATTCACCCCGATCAGGATTGGGATGGCATAGAGAATCCGACGAATAATGTAGGCGATCATCGGGCCGCACTCCGCTCATGGCGTCGATAGACCAATACTGCCGGAATGGCACTGGCCACCAGCGCCAGCATTAGCAGAATCAGCGGCCATACAACGGGTGGATTCCATCCCTGCTGCTGCCGACTGCGCGCTTCACCATCGATACGTTTGTACTTGAGGGTGTTGTTGGCCATCAGATTGGGTTTCACATTCCCGTACCAGCCGTGGTACAGCGAAAAGGCTTTGGGATAAAAACCCCAGATCCAGGGGGCATCCCGGCGCAGGATATCCACCATACGGTCGATGATTCGCTGTCGCTCAGGGCTATTCTCCATATTTTTCATCTTATCAAACAGGGCATTGAACTCCGGATTGTTATAATTGACCGCATTTTCGCCCGCGTGATCCACCTTGCCATTGGGACCGTAGAGCAGAAACAGGAAATTCTCCGGATCCGGGTAGTCGGCATTCCAGCCGAACATAAACAGTTGCCCGGTACCCTTGCGCAGCTTCTCCTGAAAACGGTTGTAGTCGGTAGCCCGAATCACCAACTGGATCCCCAACTGCTTGAACTGTTTACGCATCCAGTTGAGGAGTGCCTTGCTGTCCGGTCCGGCGGAGGCCGATTCATAGTTCAGCACCAGGGGTTTACCGGTCTTGCTGCTGATGCCGTTGGGATACCCTGCCTTCACCATCAGCGCCCGCGCCTGTTCGAGGGGTTTGCGTTGCGGTTTGCCGTTCACCACATCAAATACCACCGGATTGATCCCTTCCGGTCCATCCCGACTACCAAAGATCCCCAGCGGCAGCGGGCTCTGCGCCACCACCCCACGCCCGTTCCTGAAGATCGAGATATACTCTTCAAAATTGACTGCGATCGAGATAGCTTGTCGCAGATACCGGTTCTGTTCGGAATCGCCGCCAATTACCGGATCGGCCATGTTGAAGCCTAGATAAAAGATCGACGTTTCCACGGCGGTCGCCAGCTTGATACCCCTTGCCAACATCTCCGGTGTCAAATTGGCTTCACCGCCGGAGCCAAACTTGACCGCCTGATCAAAACTGTCCGAACTGACACCGGAGGTGTCGTAATAACCTTGTAGAAATTTATTCCAGAAAGGTATCCCCTCTTTTTCCAGACTGTAAACCGCCTTATCGATCAGCGGCAGCGGCCGGCCGGCATCATCCAGCAGGCCCTGCTCCCGGTCTTCCGGCTCTCCCTCCGCGGGATATGCCTCGCCGTGGAAATTGGGATTACGTTGCAACACCATGCGCAAATTCGGATTGTTCTCCGTAAGCATAAAAGGCCCGGTACCGATCGGATACCAGTTCAGACTGATATTGTGTTTAGCCAGGCCCGGTTGACTGTAAAACAGATCCGCCTCCCAGGGCATGGGGGCGAAAAAGGTCATGGCCAGCCAGTAGATGAATTGAGGGTACTTTCCCCTTAGTCGCACCTTGAAGCGGTAGCGATCCAACTGGGTCACGCCCGCCAGGGGATAGTCGCGCAGATCGATAAAGCCGTTACGGGTTCCGGTTGATTGCGACTGCTGCTCCTGAGCCGCCGCCAGCGTTTTACCAAACTCTTTAAAACCGACAATATACTCCCCCATGATACTGGCAATGGGTGAATGCAGCTTGGGATTGGCCAAGCGCTTGATCTGATAGATGTAATCCTCTGCCGTCGCCTCTCTGGTACCGGTATCCGGAAAATCCGCCAGGGTGTTGACCCGTTCCACCTCGGCCTCGGTCAAATGGTGGTAGCGATAGCTACCGTCCGCCGCGGTTGCCAGCGCCGGATGGGGCTGATAACGGATACCCGGTTTAACCTGTATCTCATAGTCGCTGAAGGCAACCCGGTCCGCCGGCGCATCATCCGGCAACAGCTGTCCGGCTTGATCAAAAAATTGCGGTACCGGTACTTGTTGGGCGGCCAAAGGCACCAGTTGATAGGGTCGTTTCAGGAAGTGATATTGCAGCGGTGGTTCATAAATCTGGGCGATAAAGGCGTACTCGTTGGCCGCGTAGGAGCGGGCGGGATCCAGGTGTTTGGGGCGTTCGGAAAACGAACTGAAGAAGGTGTTGGATTTGGATTCGCTGAGAGGATAAGGGGCATTCCAGGCCCGCTCGCCACAACCGCTGAGCAATACCCCGAACAGCGCGACAAGCAACAGAAGTTTGCACCTCGTCCGCCCGCACGCTGCCTGTACTACTTGTCTCCTCAGGTGTCGCATTGTTTTTATAAATCACTCCGTGGGATCCGGTTCACGCCGAAGTGGATCACTTGGCAGGGTTTTGATCAAACCGACTCACCGCCGATAAAGCCACCATCTTGAACAGCAGCATATATTAGAACAGACCAACAAAAAACCGTCGGGTTCTTTTCCAGTCGCCGCTTTTCCGGTACCTTAGAGCAGCCCGGCGAGCATAAGGTCCGGTGTATTCAATCTTTCTATCAGTCGAAGTGTTAAGGATTTCAAATGGGTTTCCTACAAGACAAACGCATCCTCATCGTCGGAGTAGCCAGTAATCGCTCCATCGCCTGGGGCACCGCTCAAGCCATGCATCGTGAAGGCGCGCAACTCGCCTTTACCGCCCAAGGTGACAAACTACTGGAGCGGGTACAGAAGATGGCCGCCGAACTGGATTCAGACATCGTCCTACCGCTGGATGTGACCTCTGACGAACAGATTGAGTCCGTGTTCACCGAACTGGGCAAGCGTTGGGATGGTTTGGATGGCATCGTACATTCGGTCGGCTTTGCACCGCGTGATCAGCTTGAAGGCAGCTATATCGATGCCGTCACCCGCGAAGGATTCAGCATCGCCCACGACATCAGCGCCTACAGTTTTGCCGCGTTGGCCAAAGCAGGCCGGACCATGATGCAAGGACGCAACGGCGCCTTGATCACCATGAGTTACCTCGGAGCGGTACGCACCATTCCCCATTACAATGTAATGGGCATCGCCAAAGCCAGTCTGGAGGCCAGCGTGCGCTACATAGCCGACTCGTTGGGGCCAGAGGGCACCCGGGTCAACGCCATTTCTGCGGGCCCGATCCGTACCCTGGCCGCGTCCGGAATCAGTGGTTTCAAGGGAATGCTCTCGGAAGCGGAGAAGAAGAATCCACTGCGTCGCAACGTGACCATTGAAGAGGTTGGTAATGCGGCGGCCTTCCTCTGTTCCGACCTGGCATCCGGAATCACCGGTGACATCCTGTATGTGGACTCCGGTTACCACATCGTAGGTATGGCCTAAACCGATAGCCGCCGACTTAATCAGCGGTTCCTCAAACAAGAAAAGCCGCTTGTCCCGACAAAGGAGCAAGCGGCTTTTCTTATTAATGAACGATTAGTTGTCCGTCGACTCTTTTTCGATAACGACATCGGCCGTCGTACGCAGATTGCCTTGCAAGTGCTGAAAATAGCTCTTCCCGCGCGACTGGATCAAGGCATTCTTCAAGGCAGCATCACCGCCCAGCTCGTTGGCATCTGCCAAGGTACCGTCCGTCACAGTATGCAGCGCTATCAGTGCCAGATCGCCGCTCACCATGGCCAGTTGACCATAAACGGGAGCATCGCCCTCGGGACGCGCCATCAGGAACAACTGCTTGACCAAGTCTGCCGGCACATCCTGGGCATCGCGGCTGATCACTTTACGTGCTTCGACCTTCACCCCTTTTTCAGTGGCGATTTCCGCCAGCGTTGCGCCTTTTGTCAACTTGCTAACCAGCTCCGATCCCTCTTGCTTGGCCTTTTTAATAGCGCTTTCAACCCGCAACTTATCCTGTATCGCCTGCTTGACCTGATCCAGCGACCGGATAGACGCCTCTTCATGATCCACCACACGCAACACCAGAATATGCTCCGGCGTCAGCTCGATCGCCTCGCTGTTGTGCCCGGAAACCAAGACATCCTCGCTGAACGCCGCTGCGATGACTTTGGGTGCGCCGAGTACTCCCTGCCCGCCATCACGGCTAAACCAGTCGCTCTCTTTCGGTTCGATGCCCAAGGCATCGGCCGCTGGCTGAAGACTATCCGGCTCTTCATAGGCAATATTACCTAACCGTTCTGCATATTCGTAAAATATTCGTTCCGCTTCAGCTTTTAAATAGTCCTTTTGGACCTCGTTCCGTACATCTTCAAATGATTTACCTAAAATCTTGGTCAGCCTAATAATATGAAAACCGAACGGGGTACGCACCAAATCGCTGATTTCACCAGGCTGCAGTTTGAATACGACGGCATCGAATGCCGGCTCCATCACTCCCGTTTCAAAGAACCCGAGATCGCCGCCCTCTTCCACCGAGCCGGGGTCCTTGGATTCCGCCTTGGCTACTGCAGCAAAATCCTCACCTCCACGCACCCGCTTCAGTATCGCCTCGGCTTCCGCCTTTGCCTTCGCCACAGCCGCGTCATCGCTGCCCTCTTCCACCGGGATCAAAATATGGCTGGCACGGCGCTGTTCGGTACTTTTGTAGTGAGACTGGTTCTCATTGTAGTAAGCACGCAGCGCCTCATCATCCGCCGTTAAGGTCTTGGCGATACCGGCCACATCCAGGTCGAGATAACGTATCTTGACGCGCTCGGGAGCCATAAAGTCATTTTGATGGGCGGCGTAATAAGTAGCCACCTCGTCATCACTGACCTCGACACCACTCAGGAAATTGGCCGCCGGCAAGGTCAGGTATTCAAAATCGCGTCGTTGCAGTCTCAATGCTACCAGACGATTTAGTTCTGATTGCGTCGCAAATTCAGAACCGGTAACCGCCTTTGAGAGCTGCGAACTGATCAACCCACGACGAATCTGCTGTTCGAATCCGGCCGGGGTCAAACCTTGTACTCGAACTCCGCTCTCATAGGCATCTTGGTTAAACCGTCCATCCACCTGGAACCCGGGAAGCGAGCCGATAACCTGTCTCACCAAGTCATCACCCACCTGCAGTCCCATCTCCTCGGACTTCTGCATCAACAGATTGTTGCGAATCATGAGCTGAAGCACTTCCTGCCGTAACTTGGCTTCGTCAATCAGCTCCGGACGGTAATTGTCGCCCAGCCGTTGACGTAGGTTCGTCCGGAAATCGCGATACCCCTCTTCAAACTCACGCTGCGTGATCTCTTGTCCGTTAACCGTCGCGGCAACAGGTTCAGAACCGCCACCGAGATAAGAGTTAATGCCGAAGAGTGCGAAAGGCACACTGATGAGGATAACAATGAACCAGGCGATCACTCCCTGGGCGCGTTCCCTGATGGACTGAAGCATGACGTACCTGAATCCGAATATTTGGATAGTAAAAGAAAACGGGGTATCCAAGGATACCCCGCGTCTTCTCACCTCTGGCGGAGCGGACGGGGCTCGAACCCGCGACCCCCGGCGTGACAGGCCGGTATTCTAACCAACTGAACTACCGCTCCGTAAATGGTGGGTGCTGAGGGGATCGAACCCCCGACCCTCGCCTTGTAAGGGCGATGCTCTCCCAGCTGAGCTAAGCACCCGCTGAAGGCGCGCTAGTTTACGGCATCCTTCAGGGCTTTACCAGCCTTGAACGATGGATTTTTAGATGCCTTGATTTCGATGGTAGCGCCGGTCTGTGGGTTCCGACCAGTACGTGCAGCTCGCTCACGCACGGAGAAGGAACCGAACCCGATGACTGATACTTGATCCCCGTTTTTCAGTGCCTCAGTAATGGCTGCAATCATGCCATCCAGTGCACGTCCGGCGGCTGCTTTGGAAATGTCTGCAGAATCTGCCATCGCATCGATCAGTTCCGTCTTATTCATTAATCGTCTCCCCTAATGGTTATAAAAAAACGCTGTGAACAGCGTGGGTAAAATACTTTATCGGCTACCGTTGCAGGTGTGCGAAACGGGGTCAATTTATACCAGTGGCCCAGAAGAAGTGTCAAGCAAACAAGTCCCAAAAGCCTAATTTAATGCGGTTTCCAGAGGAATATCTGCCTCAATCATCAATAATAAAAAAGCAAGTGCTGAGACAATTTATTCACTAGACCGGACAACTCATTGTTTAGTCACAGAATAGAACAATCCAGTCTGCTACAACAGAGCAGTGCAGGAAGAAACCGATTAGTTTGATCCTGCACCATCTCTTTTGCATTTGTGATTAATCGCGCCTCGAATAATCAATGGCGAGTCAGGCCACCGCCCTTCTTTACGGCCTTTTTCGCCGTACGTGGCTTACTCTTTGCTACCTCTGCGATGTCGCTCTGTTCCTGCAATGGCGTAGGCATATGCACTAACGCTATTTCCAAAGCCTGCTCAATCCAACGTACCGGCTTTATATCGAGATGCTGTTTGATATTCTTCGGTATCTCTACCAAATCACGTTCATTCTCTTCCGGTATGATCACCGTCTTAATGCCGCCTCTGTGAGCAGCCAGGAGCTTCTCTTTAAGGCCACCGATAGGTAGCACCTCACCCCTGAGTGTTATCTCACCAGTCATCGCGACATCGGCTCTGACCGGTATCTGTGTCAATGCAGACACCAGACAGGTGCACATGCTGATACCGGCACTGGGCCCATCCTTCGGGGTTGCACCTTCAGGCACATGCACATGCACATCGAGTTTTTGATAGAAATCGCTTTCAATGCCCAATGCTGTGGCACGACTTCTGACCACTGTCATGGCCGCCTGGATCGACTCCTGCATCACATCGCCCAATTGGCCGGTGTGAGTCAAGCGCCCTTTGCCGGGCACTAGAGCCGTCTCAATCTTTAACAGCTCACCTCCCACCTCTGTCCAGGCCAAGCCGGTCACCTGCCCAACCTGATCATAATCTTCGACTTCGCCATATCTGAAACGCTTAACACCCAGATACTTATCGAGACTTGCCGGCGTAACAACCACCTTCTTGCCCGACTTGGTTAACAGGATGTCCTTGACCACTTTGCGACAGATTTTGGAGATTTCACGTTCCAGATTTCGCACACCGGCCTCACGACTGTAATAGCGGATGATGTCGCGGATTACCGCTTCCCTAAATACAATCTCGCTGGCCTTCAATCCATTGTTTTCGATCTGTTTTGGTACCAGATACCGCATGGCGATATTGACCTTCTCATCCTCGGTGTAGCCGGACAGCCTGATGACCTCCATACGATCCAGCAAGGCGGCGGGTACATTCAGCGTGTTGGCGGTCGCCACAAACATCACTTCGGAGAGATCAAAGTCCACCTCCAAGTAATGATCGGCAAAGGTGTGGTTCTGTTCCGGGTCCAGCACTTCAAGCAAAGCGGAAGCCGGATCACCGCGAAAATCCATCGCCATCTTGTCGATTTCATCCAACAGGAACAGTGGATTGCGTGTGCCGATCTTTGACAGATTCTGAATTATCTTTCCTGGCAGCGCACCAATATAGGTGCGCCGATGACCGCGGATTTCCGCTTCATCACGCACGCCACCCAGCGCCATTCGAATAAATTTACGATTGGTGGCTCGCGCAATGGATTGTCCGACCGAAGTTTTACCCACGCCAGGTGGTCCCACCAGGCAGAGAATCGGCCCCTTCAATTTTCGCACTCGTTGCTGTACGGCCAGATATTCGATAATGCGTTCCTTCACTTTTTCCAAACCGTAATGATCCTTTTCCAGCACATCCTCAGCCGCCTTCAGATCATTTCTTATCTTGCTGCGTTTTTTCCAGGGAACATTGACCAAGGTATCGATGTAGTTACGCACTACAGAAGCTTCGGCCGACATGGGCGACATCAACTTAAGTTTATTCAGTTCTGCCTGCGCTTTGCTCTTCGCCTCTTTCGGCATCCCGGCTGATTCGATGCGATTTTCCAGGTCCTCAATTTCGTTGGGCGCCTCATCCATTTCACCCAACTCTTTCTGGATCGCTTTCATCTGCTCATTCAGATAATACTCGCGCTGGTTCTTTTCCATCTGACGTTTGACTCTGCCGCGAATCCGCTTTTCCATCTGCAGCAGATCATTCTCGGCCTCCATCAAACTCATCAGATGTTCCAGACGATCACCGATATTGGCCATCTCCAGAACATTTTGTTTCTCATCCAGTTTCAACGACATGTGGGCGGCCATGGTATCCGCCAAGCGACTGGGTGACTCGATACTGGAGAGCGATGTTAGCACTTCAGGGGGAATCTTTTTATTCAGCTTTACGTACTGGTCAAACAGCGCAACAGCTGAGCGCATCAACACTTCCAACTCCCGTTCATCATCCGGGGAAATGTCATCTATGCGAGAGAACTCCGCCGAAAAATAACCCTCGGAGTCGGAGATACCCCGTAACGAGGAGCGCGAACCACCCTCTACCAATACCTTTACGGTACCATCCGGCAGTTTTAACAATTGCAGGATATTCGCCAAAGTGCCGACTCCGTGCATATCCGCCACCGCAGGCTCATCGGTCTCTGCACTCTTCTGCGCTACCAGGATAATCTGCTTGTCTTCCCGCATAGCCGCGTCCAGCGCTTTGATTGACTTTTCACGGCCAACGAAAAGCGGAATGACCATATGTGGATAGACCACCACATCCCGTAATGGCAGCACCGGAATTTTTGTGGAGGAAGAGGCTATCCGCGTAGTATTCGTATCATCTTGACCCATTGAGGGTACTCCTTCTGTTGCGGCCTATTGGTTAGTCGATGACACGACTGAATCACGCGTCAAACGGTGGTCTCATCCAATAGTGCGAAATTGGTGGCGGCACATCAAGATTCTGCCGTTAATGGATGGTGGGGGTTTATGGAGAATATTTCAAGGCGATAAGCAATGGTCTTTACAAGGGAATAGGGCTTCATCTCCAGAAGGAAGCAATAATATTGTCAATAGCATGGAAATAACAGGACCCCACCGAAAAAGGCGGCTAGCGGAAATGGCGCCTGTGCAGACTTATGCATATCGAATATCCCCCAAATAAAAAACCGCTGACCGATCATCCGGACAGCGGTTCTTGGTAACCAGCCGACAGAACAGACACTACTCTATCAACCGGCGGATCTCAGCAGAGGGTCAATCAGCGGCCACCATCTTCTTTTCCCCACCCTCATAAATGATATAAGGGTCATTCTCGCCAGTGATAACCGACTCATCAACCACCACTTTGGAGACATTTTCCAGCGAAGGCAAGTCGTACATGGTATCCAGCAGCACTTGCTCCATAATGGTTCGCAGGCCACGCGCGCCGGTTTTACGCTCCATGGCTTTACGTGCAATGGCGGACAGGGCATCCGTTCTGAATTCCAGTTCGCAATCTTCCATCTCAAACAGCCTATGATACTGTTTTACCAGGGCATTTTTAGGTTCTGTCAGAATCCGCACCAACGCCTCTTCATCCAACTCCTCCAGCGTGGCCACCACCGGCAAACGACCGACGAACTCGGGAATCAAACCGTACTGGATTAGGTCTTCCGGCTCTACGCTGGTCAGGACTTCACCGACCTTGCGCGAAACGTCCTTACTGTGCACCTCAGCAGAGAAACCAATCCCGCCCTTTTCGGAACGGTTTCGGATAACCTTGTCGAGACCGGCAAAAGCCCCGCCTACCACAAACAGGATATTGGAGGTATCCACCTGCAGGAACTCTTGCTGGGGGTGCTTGCGGCCGCCCTGGGGCGGAACCGAGGCGACCGTACCTTCGATCAGCTTCAACAGCGCCTGCTGCACACCCTCACCGGACACATCACGGGTAATGGAAGGATTGTCGGATTTGCGCGAAATTTTATCGATTTCGTCGATATAGACAATGCCCGTCTGGGCCTTCTCCACATCGTAGTCGCACTTCTGCAGCAGTTTCTGAATGATATTCTCGACATCTTCACCAACATAACCCGCCTCCGTGAGGGTGGTAGCGTCAGCAATGGTGAAGGGAACATTCAGCATCCGCGCAAGTGTCTCCGCCAACAGCGTCTTACCGGAACCCGTTGGACCAATCAGGAGAATATTGCTCTTTGCAATCTCGATATCGTCCTTGTTTTTACTGGTATCCAGCCGCTTATAGTGGTTGTATACAGCAACGGAAAGTACCTTTTTTGCCCGCGCCTGGCCGATCACATACTGATCAAGCAGTGCATTTAATTCGTGCGGTTTCGGCAGTTTACCGGCAGTTTCTACACTGCCTTCCTGCATCTCCTCACGAATGATGTCATTACACAGTTCTACACATTCATCGCAGATGAATACCGATGGACCGGCGATGAGTTTACGCACTTCATGCTGACTCTTCCCGCAGAACGAGCAATAGAGCAATTTGCCGTCATCGCCTCTTGTCTTGTCATCACCCATGAAGCCTTCCTCTCGGTATCTCAGTCAACCCGCTCTCAATCATAAATAATGTATAAGGCTGATCGAACTTCATTACAACCCCCAACACGCCAAAACGTCCGATAAAGCGCGCTGAGAACTGATTAGGAAAAATTATACTTTCCAAACAATTACAACAAGTTATAGCTATTATGCCGTTTCAGCACCATCCGGACGTCGACTCAAGACCTTGTCGATCAATCCGTAAGCGACAGCATCCTCACCACTCATGAAATTATCACGGTCGGTATCCTTGGAGATAGTTTCCAACGACTGACCGGTGTGGGTAGACATAATGTGGTTTAACTTATCACGTATAAGCAGCATCTCTTTGGCATGGATCTCTATATCCGTTGCCTGACCCTGGAAGCCGCCCAAGGGCTGATGAATCATCATCCTTGAGTTGGGCAGACAATAGCGTTTACCCTTCTCACCACCCGCCAGCAGCAGCGCTCCCATACTGGCCGCCTGACCGATGCACATGGTACTGATGTGGGGTTTGACAAATTGCATGGTGTCGTAGATAGCCAGACCGGCGCTCACGGAACCACCGGGAGAATTGATATAGATGTGGATATCTTTATCCGGATTCTCCGATTCCAGAAACAACAACTGCGCCACAATCAGGTTGGCCATGTTGTCCTCTACCTGACCGACGAGGAAAATGACGCGCTCCTTGAGCAGTCGCGAGTAGATATCGTAAGAACGCTCGCCCCGGGAGGTCTGCTCGACCACCATCGGGATCAGTCCCAGATTTGTTGTATCCAATCCACCCATATTGCGTATATCGGTCATGCTGAATTGATCCTTTAACCTGTCCTTATTCGTCAGCAGCTTCGGCTTCCGGTGCTTTGGGGTTCATCACCTCATCAAAGCCCTGAGTGGTATCCTCGACCTTGACTTGATCGAGCACCCAATCCACCACCTGATCTTCTAGAACTAAGTTCTGAATACCAGAGAGCTGCTCCTTGTTGTTGTAATAGTAATCGATAACCTGCTGGGGATCTTCGTACGATTGGGCAAACTGCTCAATCTTCTGGCGTACGCGATCTTCATCCAACTCTATATTATTACTACTTAAAACCTCGGCAATAATGAGTCCAAGGGTAACACGTTTCTTCGCCTGGTCTTCAAACAACTCAATCGGCAAATTGATGTTGTTGCCCTGGCCGCCCTGGGCCAGATTGGCCTTGGTCTGCTGCAACAGCACCTGCGCTTCTCGCTGCACCATAGCCTTCGGAACTTCCAACGCATTTACCTGCAGCAGGGCATCCATCGCCTGCTCCTTAACAAGACCGCGAATCTTGTCATCCAGTTCACGCGTCATATTGGCACGAATCTCTTTATAGAAACCGTCCACACCCTCTTCGGTAATGCCAAACGCCTTGATAAAATCTTCATTCACCTCTGGCAGTACCGCTTCAGAAACCTTGGTAACCTCAACCTCGAAAGTGGCGGGTTTACCGGCCAGCTTTTCGGCATGATAGGTTTCCGGGAAGGTCAGTTCCAAAGTACGGGCTTCTCCGGCCTTGGCGCCGACCAATCCCTCTTCGAATCCTTCAATCATTCCGTTAGATCCCAACTCCAGCGGAACACCTTCGGCCGAGCCCCCTTCAAAGGCCTCGCCATCAATAAATCCCTTGAAGTTGATTGTGATTTGATCCCCTTCCTGGGCCTCGCGCTCCACTTCATTCCAGGTAATCCGCTGCTTACGCAGTTTCTCAACCATCTCTTCCAGATCCGCATCGGTCACTTCCACCACCGGACGCTTCACCGTTACATCACTCAGGGGATTCAGCGTCACCTCAGGCATAACCTCAAACACCGCCACATAGGCCATGCCATCATCGGTGCCTTTCTCAACAGGCTCGATTGACGGCTCACCAGCGGGATTTAGTTTCTCCTGCATCAGCGCTTCAAAGTAGCTGGATTGCACCAGATCACCGAACACTTCCTGTTTGGCATCGTTAGAGAAACGTTTGCGTACTACCGACAGAGGCACCTTACCCGGGCGAAAACCATCCAATCTGACGGTCCGTGCAATCTCTTTCAGCCGCTTCTCCACTGCCGCATTTACCTTTTCGGCAGGGAGTTCAACTGTCATACGACGCTCAAGCCCTTCACTCGATTCAATCGAAACTTGCATGAAAAACCTCTTCTGGCAGGTTCTACTGCCATTCCTCTGTCTTTAGTTAAAAGAGGTTACCGCGTAGGCGATAACCATAAAGTGAACCCCGGTCAGGGGGGTAAACGAACCGATCAGCAACCGAATGCAGCCTTGATTTGTGCCCCGGCATACCCACCGCCCTGCAGAATACAGACGCTAACCCCATGTAAATCAAGTGTTTTAGATAACTTACAACGGGATAGAACCGCACGCTACCGCTTGCAAATAAGCCGGCTATTGTACCTAAAAACAACCTATATTAAAGCGTATTTTAACTTGGGGGCGTCAGAAGCGAAGAGAAATCGGGAACCAACCTCCAGGAATACCAGACGTGTAACCCAAACATGGAGGAAGCCAACAAGAATAAAAAGCCATCCATGCGAAACAGCTTGCCGTTCAACGGGCTCGAACAGGAAAGATGGTGCCGTCCGGGAGACTTGAACTCCCACACCTTGCGGTACCAGAACCTAAATCTGGCGTGTCTACCAATTCCACCAGGACGGCATAATGCGCTGATTATAGAGAGCCCCATTGGGGAGGGTCAATCAATCAGCCCGAGTGAGTCATGTTAGCGATCACCACAACCAGGAACTCACCCAACCCCTAACACGACGGCGAACGAAGCAGGGCATTATACCGATCGCCCCGTCCATGTCTAATCCCATTCAAACTAAACTGATCGCACGCCTGCTCCCTAGTTTGTTAGGGCATATCACGGCTGTCGATACCGCGCTCAAGCTCTCCACTCTTTCTCAACTCGCGTTTAAGGATCTTTCCTGCCGCGTTCTTTGGCAGAACGGGACGCAAAACCACCTTTCTCGGCACCTCATGCCTTCCCAGGTTATCCCGACAAAAACTTTTAATGTCCCCGACAGAGGCCGTCTCTCCCTCTTTTAGCACCACATAGGCAACAGGAATTTCACCGTGCAACTCACTCGGTTCCCCCACAACCGCCACCTCCAGTACCGCCGGGTGAGTATAGAGCAGCTCCTCCACCATACGTGGGTAGACATTCATACCGTTCACGATAATCATGTCCTTCTTGCGATCGACGATATAGACATAACCGTCCGCATCGATGTAACCCAGATCACCTGTTCTGACCCAGGCACCGAAAAAACTCTCCGCCGTGGCCTCGGGTAGATTCCAATACCCCTTCATTACGTTGGGTCCCTTGACACAGATCTCGCCAATCGCATCGATTCCCAACGGCGAACCCGCTTCATTAAAAATCGCCATCGCCACGTCCGGCACCGGCAAGCCGACAGAGGCGGACTTTCTTACCCCGTCTATCGGATTAACACAGGTAACGGGGGAACACTCTGTCGGACCATCCCCTTCACATACCGGCACGCCGAAACGCTCTTCAAACTGACGCATGATCGCCTCCGGCATGGCCGCCCCACCGGAAACACAATAGCGTATGCTTGCCCATCGGCCAACCTGCTCATCCGGCAGACGCAACAGCACGTTGTACATACTGGGCACCCCGAGGAATACCGTCGCCCCTACCGACTCGATCACTTCAGACACGACAACCGGATCAAATTTGGCTACCGGCGCCAAACTCAGACCATGCATCAGTGGCGTCAGCGTCCCGACAGTGGCAGCGAACGAATGAAACATGGGCAAAACCACTAACAGTCGGTCTTGTCCGGGACGCAACTGCAGCGCCGTCTTGACGCTAAAGCTGTTGGACACCAGGTTGCGATGGGTCAGCATGGCCCCCTTAGGGTGGCCAGTGGTGCCTGAGGTGTAAAGAATCGCCGCCAGATCCTCCGTCGCATCAAAATCCGGCCGGGGGACAGGCGCCTGACTTTGGCAAAGCGTTTCGAATTGCCAATCATCGGCGCCAGATGTTTCACCTCCGATACAGACAGCAAAGCGTAATCCCGGCAATTCATCGCGGAATGCCCCGACACCGGCCGCCATCACCTGATGATAAAACAGGCCACTGACGCCGGCATCGTTAAGGACATAGAGAATCTCGCGCGGACTCAGCAGCAGATTGACCGGAACCACCACCGCACCCGCCTTCACGATACCGGCATAAGCGATGGCAAACTCGGCGGAATTGATACAGTAAAGGGCGATCCGATCACCCTTGACGACACCCTGTTCGGCCAGTGCCGCGGCGATACCATCGGATTGCCGGTCGACCTCGGTAAAGGTCACCTGATTTTCGGTAAATAGAATGGCCGGTTGATCGCCAAAACGCTTGGCGGTGGAACGCATCATCTCCGGGATCGAGGGTGTCGCTACTGTCATATCCAGTTTTCCTGCTGCTAAGAGATAGCGCAGGATAAAACCTGACCATGTTTGATGCAATGGAACCTATTCTCCGGCTTCGTCCCTGAAGCCCGGATCAAGCGGGAAATCAGATTACTTTGGAGAAGTTTTTCTGCTGCGCACCGGCTGACAAATAGCGATCGAAAGCCATACAGATATTCCTAATCAGCAGACGGCCCCGTGGCAGCACCCGAATACCCTGCTTATCCATCGCTATCAGCCCGTCCGCAACCATACCCGGGAGACGCTCCAGTTCCGTGGCAAAATAGTCGTGAAAATGTATACCCCACGCCTGCTCAACGGCGTTGAAATCCAATACGAAATTACAAATCAGACGGGTAATCACATCACGCCGGATCAAGTCGTCACCTGACAATTCGATACCGCGGAATACCGCCAATTTACCGGCATCGATACAACCGTAATACTGGTCGAGGCCGCGCTCGTTCTGGCTGTAGGTGTTACCGACCATACCGATTGATGTCACACCCATCGCCACCAGATCACAATCCGAGTGGGTAGAGTAACCCTGGAAATTCCGATACAAGGTTCCTTCGCGCTGAGCCACGGCCAACTCATCATCCGGGCGGGCAAAGTGATCCATACCAATATAGATATAACCCGCACGGGTGAGATGCTCGATCGCCATCTGCAGGATATCCAGCTTCACCTGGGGAGCCGGGAGATCTTGCTCATTGATGCGCCGCTGCGGTTTGAACAGCTCCGGCAGATGGGCATAGTTGAAGACAGAAAGGCGGTCCGGCCCCACCTCGATTACCCGGTCCAGTGTCTTGGCAAAACTCTCGACCGTCTGAAACGGCAATCCATAGATCAGGTCGATACTGACCGAACGGAAACCATTGTCACGGGCCGCCTCCAGCACCGCCATGGTCTCCGCTTCAGATTGAATACGGTTTACCGCCTTCTGTACCCGGTCATCCAGGTCCTGTACACCCAAGCTCAGGCGATTGAAGCCCACTTCGCGGAGTGTGCGAATGGTCTCTGCCGTCGCTTCACGCGGATCAATCTCAATCGAATATTCACCGGTATCATCATCGGCCAGGGTGAAGTGCTCACCGGTCACCCGCATCAGATCTTGCATCTCCTGGTGACTGATAAAGGTGGGTGTACCACCTCCCCAGTGCAACTGTTCAACTACCCGGCTCTTGTCGAAGATCGCGCCCTGCATGGCGATCTCTTTATGTACCCGATCCAAATAAGTCGCCGCCATGCTGCGATCTTTGGTAGCAATCTTGTTGCAGGCGCAGTAGAAACAGATGGTGTCGCAGAACGGAATATGAAAATAGAGCGACAACGGCCCACCCTGTTCATTGGTGGCGGCAGCCGCCAGCCGGTATTCCGCCTCGCCGAACCCGTCGTGGAACTGGGGCGCGGTGGGATAAGAGGTATACCTTGGTCCGGCATAGTCGTACTTGTTGATCAGGTCCAGATCAAATACCAGTGATTGATCCATGATTAATCCTCACTTACATCGAGTCCCCGGCGATGGGTCTCGTTGATCTGTTGCAAAAGAATATGGAAGGGAATCTCATCTCCATGACGATTCGCCACCTCGATAAACGGCAGATCTTCCCGTCCAAAAGCGTAGGTGCCGTTGCACATCGCGTCATAGAGCTCGTTGATGCCGCGCTCCAGCGGCTCCAGATATGCGGGAAATGTGGTCATCTCTTCCATCTCGTAAAGTAGACACTCTTTCAAATCGCCTACTTCAAATTTGGCCTGCTTGACCCACTCCGCATACTCTTGCGCAGTGCGTGCACGTTGTATCGCCATGTTATTGCCTATCCTTCATCAAATACGTCTTGATATTCGTTCAACTGCTCGGCGGTGAGCAGAAATACCCCGTGTCCGCCACGCTCGAACTCCAACCAGAGAAAGGGAACCTCGGAAAATCGCTCCACCAGCGCATACTCGCTATTGCCCACTTCGACCACCAGGATACCCTCGGGTTCGAGATAATCGGCAGCCTCCCGCAGGATACGGCAGACAATATCCAGCCCTTCCTCACCGGCCTCCAGACCCAATGCCGGCTCCTGATGATACTCATCCGGGAGGGTCGCCATCTCTTCCTGACTGACATAGGGCGGATTGCTGACAATAATGTCGTAGTGGCGCCCACGCAGCCCGTCAAACAGATCGGACCGGATCGCTTCTACCCGGTCTTCCAGATTGTGGCGCTCGATATTGATGGCTGCCACCTCCAGCGCCTGCGCTGAAATATCCACCGCATCCACATCCGCCTCCTCAAAGGCGTAGGCGCAGCCAATAGCTATACAACCGCTGCCGGTGCAGAGATCCAGCACCCGACTCACCGTCTCTGATTGGATCCAAGGCTCGAAACGCGCCTCAATCAGCTCGGCAATCGGCGAGCGGGGCACCAGCACTTGGTCATTGATGTAAAAATCAAGGCCGGCAAAAGTCGCCTCATGCGTCAGGTAGGCGGCGGGTACGCGCCGGATGATGCGTTCCTGAAATAGCGCGTATACCCGTTCTTTCTCATCCGGAGTCAGATTGGCATCGAGGTAGGCAGGCGGTATCTCCTGCGGCAGATAGAGCGCATGCAGCGTCAGCCTGATCGCCTCATCAAAAGGATTATCCGTCCCATGACCGAAATAGAGACCCGCCTCAATAAATCGACTGGCCCCCCAACGAATAAAATCCCTCAGGGTATTCAGATTCTCAATCGTATCAGCCATGTTTAGACCACCAGAAGAAGAGCGTGAATGATAGCCTATTTGGTTTCCCGCGGGAAACGATCGCAACTGTTCGGTGAGTTGACCAAGACACAGCCTGCCCCTTTGCGGATGAGGCCGAAAAGGGTGGTCAGCAAGTGACATTATCCGGTTTGACGGCGACAATAGCGGTCAAGTGGCACTTCAATTTATGTTTACATGGCTGTCTTCGCTCCGTTACTGAACCGATCCCCGACACCTAAAGCGAAGAATCAATTTGCCGCTAAACATTCAAACCCCGCAATAGGGATGGTTTTTATTGTCAACCGAGTATTCAGAGCACGTGTCTATTCCAGTCTCACAACTCAGCCGCCTGATCCCATTGTGTGGGCTACCTGAAATCGTTCTCGGTTATATCGGCCAACAAGCCTGGACTGAAAACCTTGAGCCGGGTGAAGATCTTTACGCAGACGCGGCTACACAAGACACCGGTTACCTGTTGAAAGGTCGCGTATCACTCCAACTTACAGACGGCACCCATCGAGTGGTGGAAGCGGGAACAACTCCTGCGAACAGCCCGCTGGTGGCACCCGGTCCATTCGGGGCCAGTGGGGCCACCTGTGACGGCAAAGTGAAACTGCTACGACTTCCCCGTGAACTGATCGATAGTATCTATGCCTGTTGGTGGACGAGCCGACAACAGACAGGTTCCGGCATTGAACTGAAAGAGGATGACTTAGAAGACACCCTCTACATGACCTTCTATCAACAAATTCAGGCGGGCGGATACGAATTGCCTAGCATGCCGGAGATCGCTGTTAAAATAGGTCGCGCCGTCGATAATCCCAACAGTAGCAGTGACGACTTGGCGCGCATCATCTCTGCCGATCCGCCACTGGCGGCACGTCTGGTACGCACCGCAAACAGCCCGGCATTTGGCGGTGAAAAGAAGATCATTCACTGCCGCGATGCGGTTACCCGCCTGGGTTATGCCAATACCCGGAACCTGGTCACCAGCTTTGTCCTGAAGAATCTGTTCACAACCGATTCCCCTTTGATCCAGCAGCGGATGAAGCATCTCTGGCGTCACAGCCGGCGCGTTGCCGCCATTGCTTACATCCTCGCCCGGCTTTCACCCGGGCTGGTTCCCGATCAGGCAATGTTAGCCGGCTTGATCCATGACATCGGGGCTATTCCTCTCCTGATTGCCGCTGCCGATTATCCGCAACTGTTGGACGATACCCAAAAGTTGGATAGCGTAGTGGATGCCCTCAAACCCGAGCTGGGAGCCCTTATCCTGCGCAATTGGAATTTTCCGCAAAGTGCCATCGATACCGTTTTGCATTGTGATCAGTGGTTCCGGCAGACCGACCAACCCGCCACTTACAGCGACCTGGTAATCGTGGCACAACTGTTCTCCCATATCGGCACCCAATCGATGCAGCAAGTGCCTTCACCTGACCTGACACCGGCATTTCATAAAATTGCCCAAGGCAAGCTCAATCCGATGAGTTCTATCTCAATCATCAACGAAGCAGAGAAAGAGATTAGCGCAATAGAGGAGCTGCTCGAAGGCGGCTAAACAACCATTAAACCTGGATACCCCAGCCAAATCTCTGCTATAAGCTGTGTAGATAGCCGGAAGAAGTCATAACAAACCGCCATGAAACTGCTCAAAATGCTTAAAACCCAGATCGCCGCCGCACTGGTGCTGATCATGCTGCTGTTTGGGTCCATTTTCATGCTAAGCATGTTCGCGCTGAACGAACAACAGAGCTACAACGTTCTGCTGAATATCACATCCCGCCTTGAGCAGACCGCACAGAACCTCGTTTCACTCGGGATGAATTACGCCATGAATATTCCTCAGGACAGCAGCAGCTATGAACGTGACGTAAAGCTCTATTACAGCGCTCTGCACGCCCAGATAGAGATGCTCGATACCATTACCAACAGCTTCATGTTGGCTGAATTCCCTCCCGCACTGACAGATTTTAGCGACAAGTTCCAACCCGATCTGACACCCGACGCAAAACAAGCGGTAGCGACTGTAGAGGAGATTTGGAAGGATTTTCGCGGTGGTATCATCCACGCACTCGGCAATGATAACGGCATGCCTCGTCTGGATGAGGCAGCCGATTATATCGCCCACTATAACGCCCCCCTGATCGCCTCAATCAATATCCTGCTTTCCAAGATACAGAGCCAAACCGACCAGCGGTTGCAACAGGTTTACCAACTCCATATCAGCCTGCTGTTTTCCGCGGTATTGATCACCATCGGGGTATTCGCCTGGTTTTACCTTGCCGTATTGAAGCCCCTGCGTTACGCCGTCAATGGTTTCCAGAAGGTGGCGCAAGGGGATTTTGGTTATCAGGTACCGATTACCAGCGACAATGAACTGGCCCTGATGACAGGTTCATTCAATACCCTCTCAAGGCGACTGCACGCCATCTTTCGATTGATTGACCAATTGCAGCAAGGTTCAGACCTGAATGAAACGCTCGGTTTTGTAGCTCAAGAGTTTTCCAGTCTATTGCCACTGGACTGGGTTGGAGCACTGTTTGTCGCCTGTGACAACAACACCATTGTTCTAGAGGGGAGCTACCGGGACGGACAACCGGAAATCGCCTTGCGCAACCGCTATCCGTTAACAAACACCTTGTTACTCAAGGCGCTGGAGTCAGGCGAGCCGCTGCATATACCCAATATGTCTGCCACCGGTAGTAACAATCCCGACTTCCAGTTCCTCAACCATCTGGTGGATGAAGGAATCCAGGACGCGATTTTTCTCCCTATCACCGATGCCAGTCCGATTCCCGGCATTTTGGCATTTGGTACCCGTAATCCAGACGCCTACACCCCGGAACATCTGGAATTATTGACCAATATTGCCGGCCTGATCACTCACAGTTTCGGAAAAACCGTCAAACTGGCAGAGCATTCCCGACTTGCCGCCATCGGTGGCTTTGCATCAGGAATTGCCCATGAAATACGCAGTCCGCTGTCGACGATCAGCATGGCGCTGGACTATTTTCAGGGTAGCGAACTCCCTGGATCGGCAGTAAAACGGGCGCAACTGGCTCAGAAGGAGGCCGAACGCATGGCGCGGTTGCTGGAAGAGATCCTACTCTATGCCAAACCGCTCCAACTCCGGCTTGAGACCATAAATATCAAACAGCTTCTTAAACAGCTGTTTGAGACACATAATGAGTTAGTACAAGAAAAGCAGTTGCAGTTTGAGTTAACCGCCAATGACACCGATTTAAAAATTCTGGGTGATCAGGACAGACTGATACAGGTTTTCCTGAATCTCGCCAAAAATGCCTGTGATGCAGCGGGAACCGGCGAAACCATATACTGGCATCTAGACCGGGAAGGCGTCGCCCGACTGCTGAAAGTTTCTGTTACCAATCAGGGCGAACCGATTCCGGAAGAACATCTCTCACAGTTATTCAATCCGTTTTTTACCACCAAGGCACACGGGACCGGATTGGGACTTAGCATCGTCAAACGTATTATTGAAGCTCATGGTGGAGAGATCGCCATTACCTCCGACAGGCAACGGGGTACCACGGTAAATCTGCTATTACCGCTGCTATAACCACGCCCTTTCCTTTACGCCGCAGGATTGATCAAGCGCTCACGGCCTTTCTGTACGCTTGATATTTTACGCATATACCCCAAATCCATCCGCGGCCAGTCATCCCTAGACAAAAAAAAGCCGCCCTAACGGGCGGCCTTTGACGCTTTGCACAGCGCTGGAATCTAAATCAGATCATGCGGCAGCGGTATCCGCCTGTGGCATGATGGGCTCTTTGTTCTGTTCCTTTCGGCACCCCTGCTCCTTCAAACCACCACGCTCGACCAACTCAGCCAGCGTGATACTCTGCAAGAATGAAAAAATCTCATTACTGAGATCATCCCACAGATTATGCGTCAGGCAACGTTTACCATCCTGACAGTCACGATTCCCGCCACAGCGGGTAAACTCCACCCACTCATCAACAGCGCAAATGATGTCTGCAATAGATATCTCATCGGCCTCACGACCCAGGTAATAACCACCACCCGGTCCACGTACGCCTTTAACCAGTTGTTTGCTGCGTAACGCTGCAAACAGCTGTTCCAGATAGGAGAGGGAGATACCCTGAGTTTCGGAAATCTCAGCCAGCGTAACGGGCCCGTCACTTCCGTTGAGGGTAAGGTCTAACATTGCAGTTACGGCGTAGCGCCCTTTGGTCGATAGTCTCATAGTTACAGTTCCGCCTGGTGAATAATTACCTACTTCTTTACTTGGTTATAAAACTATCATTTTCCTATGGAAATTGTCAACATTTATTGGATTGACTCCAATCGGATACCGGGCAATCTGCCAACAGCGTCAACTTTTCAGTTGAAATACAGTTAGTTAACAGTACAGATTGCTTTTACAGGCAACGCAAAACAGCCGCCAAAAAATGCATCAATCGAAGAGAACTAGGGGGTTGGCACGGTGGAAAGGCGCCTGGTCAGACGGGTAAAAGACACTTTTGTGTCCGGGCCGGTGTCGCATGACCGGACGAAAAGCAGTGACCTTGCCTGACAGAGAAGGAGAGCCACTTGGAGAGAAACAGACTGATTTTCCATTTTTGTTCAAGGGTCGGGCGAATAAAACCCTTATTTAACGGAAGCACATGCTGTTTAAGGTTTAATACCTCTGCCTGGCGCGAATCATGGTAGATTCTGATCGTGGCATCGGGATCGGGCAACTGTTCCGACTCGTGGTCAAAATAGTAGGTCAGATGTAGCAGGCTGGTGTAGGGAGTCTGCTCCAGAATCTCCAGGTAGAGGTCCATGGCACTATCTAAACGAGACCGATAGCGTCCCTGCATATTCCGTAAATCCGGCGCCAACCGCATCAGATAGTGGTAATTCTCTTCACACAGATCCATCAACCAACCCACCGTCGGTTTGCCTGACAGCAGCTGTTTCAAGCTCCAGGGATAGTCAGGTCTGTGTATGAGATATTTCATCTGCATGATCGGTAGCCGTTTCTCGCTTCAAGATTTCCGTGGACGGCCGGGCCCACGTTTGCCCTTGCGCTTATGCTTGATTTTGGATTGTCTCTGCTTTTCGTCCCACTTCATTAAAAACTGGGCGACGGCAAGGTTCCTCGCCTCTTCCAGCCGCTGCTGTCGCTCAGCATCCCGGAGTGCCTTTTTTCGCTCCGCCTCTATTTCACCGAGGCGGCTATTCACCTCACGCAATGACTGTTTGAGTACCCGTTTTTCGACGGTGAGGGTACTGATCTTCACACGTGCATCACCCAGTTGTTTCCTTCGCCTCAGCCGCTCTTTTTGCAATGATTCCTGTAACTTTTCCAGTCTATTTTTCAACCCCTCAATCGATACAGGTCGTCCACGTCGGGCTTTATTATTACCTGTATCGGCGCTGGCAACTGATACTGAAGCGTCTTCACTACTGGCCCGCTTTGTCCGGACTCTACGCGTTTTTTTCAGATTGCCTGATGTTGTTTTCCTAACTCTTTTTTTCGCTGTTTTTTGAATTGCCATTAATACACCCTGTTCTTCATATTTACAGCAAATTGCACTTCATCATACCAAATGACAAATATCTGAGATTACGCGGACGCCATTCGTTTCACGCAGCATCGCTTTCCAACACTATAGCAAACAGACCCAGAACACCCGCCTGGCGCTTTGATTCACAGACAAAACCACCGAATGTAAAAAAAGAAAGGCCGGCATATAGCCGGCTTTTCGTTATACCTGTAAGCAAAGTCTGATCAGGCGTTCTCTTGCTCAATCTGCTGATGCACCTCTGCCATATCCAGTTCACCGGCCTTCTGCACAAGATCACGGAACCCACCCTCCGGCAAAGCCCCTGCCTGGCTGAAAATAATCACTTTCTCGCGGAATATCATCAGGGTGGGAATGGAGCGAATCTGGAAATGTCCGGCGATCTCCTGCTCCACTTCCGTATTGACCTTGGCAAAAACGATATCAGGATGATCTTCCGAAACCTTTTCATAGGTCGGCGCAAACGAACGGCAAGGACCGCACCAGGGTGCCCAAAAATCGACAATGACAAAGTCATTATTGGTAACGGTCTCTTCAAAGTTATCTTTGGTCAATTCAACAACGGCCACAGGAAAATCCTCATGCGCTAAATATAGAGTTACGAAACACTATATCATTACTTTCTAATGAATACGAATTTTACCCGCTCATAAAAAAAGCCGGGCATACCCGGCTTTTTCGTGAAGTAGGTGAGCCAATCAGCCCAACGCGGCAAAGATACTGTCGCGAATCTGGTCCACGCTGCCGACTCCGGCAATCTTGTGATGTACCGGCGCACCACTCTGTCCGCTTGCGGCCCAACTGGAGTAGAAATCGATCAGCGGCTCGGTCTGGTCATGATAGACCTTAAGACGCGCCTTTACTGTCTCTTCCTGATCGTCATCGCGTTGGATCAGCGGCTCACCGGTAACATCGTCCTTACCCGCTTCCTTGGGCGGATTAAACGTGACGTGATAGGTACGACCGGAAGCAAGATGTACGCGGCGACCGGACATACGCTTGATGATCTCTTCATCCGGGACGTCAATTTCTACCACCGCATCCACCATTACGCCGACATCTCTAAGCGCTTCTGCCTGGGGGATAGTGCGGGGAAAACCATCGAACAGGAAACCGTTCTCGCAGTCGGCTTCGGTAATCCGCTCTTTCACCATACCCATAATGATATCGTCAGAAACCAGCCCCCCCTCATCCATAATCTTCTTGGCCGCCTTGCCCAATTCACTCCCAGCCTTCACATGGGCACGCAACATATCGCCGGTAGAGATTTGGGGGATGTTATACCGTTCCTTGATATAGTTGGCCTGGGTGCCTTTTCCCGCGCCGGGACCTCCTAGCAGAATCACTCGCATTAAAAATACTCCTCGGTTTCTTGATAATCACTTTATTGAATGGCCCGGAGTCTGACACAGGCCATCCCCAATCACCATTCGAGTATGCAAATATATGAATATAAAAGGCTTATGTTGCACTTGCACATAAGAATAACAAACCCTACCAAATGGCCAAATAATGCACAATAAAAAACCCGCGGCGGTATAAACCGTCGCGGATTTTTTATTCAGATAACGGCGCGAGTTAAGCCGACAAACTTAGCATCAGCTTATTGAGCCGGTGCACAAAGGCCGCCGGATCATCCAACTGCCCGCCTTCGGCGAGTGTTGCCTGATCGAACAGGACGCGGGAAAGATCGGCAAAACGGTCTTCATCGGGCTCCTGATCCATCTTCTCGACCAACGGGTGTTTCAGATTCAGCTCCAGGATCGGCTTGGTCTGCGGGGCATCCTGGCCCAGTTGCTTCAGCACCCGCTGCAGGTTGGCGCCCATATCATGTTCATCAGCGACCAGACAGGCCGGAGACTCGGTCAGACGACTGCTGACTCTAACCTCTTTCACATCTTCGCCCAGTACCGTCTTGACCCGCTCCAACAGCCCCTTGTGTTCTTCAGCCTCTTTTTCCATTGCCTCCTTATCTTCCATGTCACCCAGATCCAGTTGACCTTTGGCCACGGACTGTAGCGGTTTGCCCTTGTACTCATTCAGATGGGAAACCAACCACTCGTCGACTCGGTCGGTCAGCAACAGCACCTCCACATCCTTGGTATTAAATACCTCCAGGTGGGGACTGTGGCGGGCGGCGGCATAACTGTCAGCAGTAATGTAGTAAATCTTCTCCTGCTTCTCTTGCATCCGTTCCAGATACTGATCCAGCGAGACGATCTCGTCCTTACCCTCTGATTTGGTGGAGGCAAAGCGCAGCAGTCCGGCAATCTTCTCCTTGTTGGCAAAATCCTCTGCCGGCCCCTCCTTCATGACCCGCCCGAACTCTTTCCAGAATTTCTGGTACTTCTCAACGTCATCCTTGGCCATCTTCTCCAACAGACCCAGTACCCGCTTGGTACTGGCGGTACGGATGCTGTCGATCTTTTTGTCATGCTGCAGCAGTTCACGGGAAACATTCAGCGGCAGGTCATCGGAATCCACCACACCCTTTACAAAGCGCAGATAGTGCGGCATCAGCTTCTCGGCTTCATCCATAATGAAGACCCGGCGTACATAGAGCTTCACCCCATGCTTCTGGTCCCGTTCCCAAAGATCGAAGGGCGCCCGCCCGGGGATATACATCAGCGACGTGTATTCGTTGGTTCCCTCAACCCGGTTGTGAACCTGATCCAGGGGATCTTCAAAATCGTGGGCGATATGTTTATAAAACTCGTTATATTCTTCTTGGCTGATATCCGCCTTGTTGCGCATCCATAAAGCGGTACCCTTGTTGACTTGCTCCCACTCGGGCTCCGGCGCCTTCTCTTCCTCTTCTGTGCCGAAGTGCTCCTTGAGCATCTCGATCGGTATAGAGATATGGTCGGAGAACTTGCTGATAATGCTCCGCAAACGGTAGCCTTCGAGAAATTCATTCTCCTCTTCATTAAGATGCAGGGTGATCGTGGTACCACGACCCGACTTTTCAATCGTCTCAATGCTGTAGGCCCCTTCGCCGGTGGATTCCCAGCGCACGCCGTGCTCCGCTCCCAATCCGGCACGACGGGTCTCCAGGGTCACCCTGTCGGCCACGATAAAGGCGGAATAAAAGCCGACGCCAAACTGGCCGATGAGCTGGCTCTGGCTTGCGGCGTCATCACCCTTGCTGCCCAGCGCCTCAAGGAACTTCTTGGTGCCCGAACTGGCGATGGTGCCGATGGTTTCGGTCACCTCCTGACGGCTCATGCCGATGCCGTTATCTTCAATGGTGACGGTTCTGCGTTCCTTATCGATCGAGATCCGGATTTTCAGATTCGGGTCCTCTTCGTAGAGTGCATCATCCGTCAGTGCCTCGAACCGAAGCTTCTCCGCCGCATCAGACGCATTGGATACCAATTCCCGCAGGAAGATCTCCTTATTACTGTACAGAGAGCGGATTACCAGGTTCAGTACCTGGCTCACTTCTGCCTGAAATTCCAACGTCTCTTTATGCGCATCGACTGTCATGGTGTTGCCGCCTCCGATAATGTTTCAGGTAATTCAACTTGCTCCGTTATCCACACTAACCCCCTAAAAACCACAGGGAAATTAGCCATCGACTGATAGTGAGGGTCAACTGATGAATTTCAACCCCACCGCCAAAGATGCCTGGTCATCCCAGCTAAGGCATTAATTAAATTCCGCAAGCGGAATTCCACATACCCGTCCGACATTTCGATATCGCTACCCCGGACACCCCAATTTGTTTGCAAAATATGACAAAATCCGTACACTTCAGCCCCACCTGAAGCGAGTAGCGTTTTGATACTGTGAATATCCGGAAATCGACCACAGATCGACGCCCTGGCGCCAACCACTGAAGAACGGCACTGTACCCGACAAAACGCCGGTCCAAGATTGCCATGCTTAAGCGTCTGCTTTTCGTCGTTGTGATCGCCTATGGCGCCTATGCGACCTACAACACTCGCTCCGTCGAACATGATCCGGGAGTGCTGGTTACAGACGCCCCCATTCAGCGGGACATTGGCACTGCCGCACCCTTTACCCTCAACGGCTACCGGGTGACACCACTGGCTGAATTCAGTCTTGAGGCCAGAGTACTGGGTACTGAGCGTTATAGCCTGGGTAGAGAGGCGGATCTTTCACCTGTTGATCTGGCACTGGGCTGGGGCCCCATGTCCGATAGCGCCGTGCTTTCCCAGATATCAATCAGTCAGAGTGGCCGCTTCTATCACTGGTCCGCCGCGAGATTGCCGATCCCAATACAGGCTATCTCGCGCCACTCGGCAAATATGCACATGGTGCCGGCAGATTCATCTGTCGAAGCCGAGTTAAGGTCGGTGCGGGAAGGTGACATTATCCACCTGGATGGCTATCTGATCCGTGCCGACGCACCCGATGGCTGGCACTGGGTCAGCTCTTTGACCCGGGATGATACGGGCAACGGGGCTTGCGAACTGGTATGGATCAAGACGATCAACCGGCGCACGACGACGCTCTAAAGATTTTATGTTTGCAGCAATTTACCGAGGAAGATCATGAACAACTATGTCCAATGGCTGAGTGAACTGGGGATGGACGATGTCGAACATGTCGGCGGAAAGAATGCCTCCCTGGGCGAAATGATCCAGAACCTGTCCAATTTGGGCGTACAGGTACCTGGTGGTTTCGCCACCACAGCCTACGCCTATCGGGAATACCTGGCCACCGACGGCCTGGCCGACCGTATTAATGAAGCGTTGGATAAGCTGGATGTAGACAATGTGAAGGCGCTGGCCGAAACCGGCAGCCAGATTCGCCGGTGGATCATGGATACCCCCTTCCAGCCAGCCCTGGATGCAGCCATCGATGAAGCCTACACCGACCTGATCAAAGAGTACGGTAACGAAGTAACCTGGGCCGTACGCTCCTCAGCTACCGCGGAAGACCTGCCTGACGCCTCCTTCGCCGGCCAGCAAGAGACCTTCCTGAATGTCTCCGGGCTGGACAATATCAAGCGCCAGATCCACGAAGTGTTTGCTTCCCTGTTCAACGACCGGGCCATCGCCTACCGGGAACACCAGGGTTTCGAGCACTCCCTGGTCGCTCTCTCTGCCGGTGTTCAGAAGATGATCCGTTCAGATATCGGGGCTTCCGGTGTTATGTTCACCCTCGATACCGAATCCGGTTTCCGGGATGCAGTGTTCATCACGTCCAGCTACGGTTTGGGCGAAATGGTGGTACAGGGCGCGGTCAATCCCGACGAATTTTATGTGCACAAACCCACCCTGGAAGCTGGCCGCCCCGCCGTTATCCGCCGCAACGTGGGCGGGAAGGCGATCAAGATGGTCTACAACCCCGGTGGCAGCAGCCCCGTTAAGATCATTGACGTGGATGAGGCCGACCGCCATCTGTTTTCCATCACCGATGCGGAAGCGGAAGAGTTGGCACGCCAAGCCGTTACCATCGAAAAGCACTATCAGCGTCCCATGGACATCGAGTGGGCACGGGACGGTATCGATGGACGACTCTATATCGTGCAGGCGCGGCCCGAGACCGTACAGAGCCGTAGCGGCAACATCATGGAACGCTATGAACTGAAAGCCAAAGGCCCCGTGCTGGCGGAAGGACGTTCCATCGGTTCCCGTATCGGCGCCGGTACCGCCAAGGTGGTCATGAGTCTGGATGACATGGACCATGTGCAACCGGGAGACGTACTGGTCACCGACATGACCGACCCGGACTGGGAACCGATCATGAAGCGCGCCGCCGCCATCGTCACCAACCGAGGCGGACGCACCTGCCACGCCGCTATTATCGCGCGCGAATTGGGCGTGCCGGCAGTGGTCGGTTGTAATGACGCCACGCAACATATCGAGAACGGACAAGAGGTTACCGTCTCTTGTGCCGAAGGCGATACCGGCTTTATCTATGACGGCAAACTCGATTTCGAGTACAAGACCATCGAACTGGATGCCATGCCGGAGATCCCCACCAAGATCATGATGAATGTGGGTAACCCGGATCGCGCCTTTGATTTCGCTGGCATTCCCAACGCCGGTATCGGTCTGGCACGATTGGAGTTTGTCATCAACAACATGATTGGCATTCACCCCCAGGCGCTGCTTGAGTTTGACGAACTGCCGGAAGAGCTGAAAGCGGAGATCACACCGCGTATCGCCGCCTACAAGAGCCCGACCGATTTCTACGTCAGCAAGATCGTCGAGGGTGTTTCCACCCTGGCCGCCGCCTTTCCCGGCCCGGTGATCGTGCGTATGTCTGACTTCAAGTCCAATGAATACGCCAATCTGATCGGTGGCCCACGCTATGAGCCGGAAGAGGAAAACCCGATGATCGGCTTCCGTGGTGCCTCCCGTTACATCTCCAAGAGCTTCGCCCCCTGTTGGGAGATGGAGTGTAAGGCCCTGAAATACGTGCGCGAGGAGATGGGCTTCAAGAACGTCGAGATCATGATTCCCTTCGTCCGCACCCTGGATGAAGCCAGGGGAGTGGTAGAGGCCCTGGAGGCAAACGGTTTGAAGCGGGGTGAAAATGGTCTACGCCTGATCATGATGTGCGAACTCCCCTCCAATGCAGTTTTGGCCGAGGAATTCCTGGAATATTTTGACGGCTTCTCCATCGGCTCCAACGACATGACCCAGCTCACCCTGGGCTTGGACAGGGACTCCAGCCTGATCGCCCACAGTTTTGACGAGCGGGACCCGGCGGTAATGAAGATGCTCAGTATGGCCATCTCCACCTGTCGCGCCCAGGGCAAATATGTCGGCATCTGTGGTCAGGGCCCCTCCGATCACCCGGACCTCGCCAAATGGCTACTGGAACAGGGTATCAGCAGCGTTTCCCTGAACCCGGACACCGTCATAGACACTTGGCTGTTCATGGCCGGGCAACAAACTTAACCGGATCACCTAAACAGTTTGGAAAAAACCGGGCGCCATAATCGCCCGGTTTTTTTTTGCCTTTCATTTGGCAATCCATAAAATTTTTATGGCTTTGAATCTCCGCCGCAGTGTTTACAATGGGGCGAATTTTTCAACGGGCAGAGACCCGATAGCCGACAAACGGGAGTGTATGCAGTGGAAGAGAAAAATGTTGATGTCGCCATTATCGGCTCCGGCAGTGCCGGACTCTATGCCCTGGGTCGAGTCAAGGCCGCCGGAAAAAGTTTTGTCCTGATCAATGGCGGCGCACAGGGAACCACCTGTGCCCGGGTCGGCTGTATGCCCTCCAAGGCCCTGATTCAGCTGGCCGAAGACTTCCATCGCTGCGGCATACTCGGCCGCTACGGAGTGGAAGGCCACAAATCGCTCACCCTGGATGGCGAAGAGGCCATGGGCCACGTCCAGGACCTGCGCGATACCTTTGTCGACCGGGTCATCAGCAACAGTACGGCCCACATGGGTGATGATGTATTCATCGAAGGCTATGCCCGCTTTCTGGAACCCAATCTGCTGGAAGTCAATGAAACCCGTATTCGCGCGGCCAATATCATCATCGCCACCGGATCGCGCCCCATCGTACCGAAGCCGTGGATGGCGTTCAGCGAACGTATCCTGACCACCGACACCCTATTCGAGCTGGAAGAGCTGCCGGAATCGTTGGCCGTGGTCGGCCTGGGCGTGATTGGGCTGGAGATCGGTCAATCAATGGCCAGGTTAGGCGTCGAGGTGACCGGTTTTGACCAGCTTGAAACCATCGGCGGCCTGGATGACCCGGCGGTGGCCAAAACGGCCATAGAGATAATCGGGCGAGATTTCCCGCTCCACCTCGGACAGACCGCCGAGGTGACCGAAGAGGGAGACAAACTGCGTGTCACAGCGGGCGAACAGAGTGTCCTGGTCGATAAGGTGCTGGCCAGTCTGGGACGTCGCCCCAACCTGGACAATCTGCAGATTGAAAACGCCGGCATTGACCTGGGTGTCCACACCATCCCTACCTATAACACGCAAACCATGCAGATTGGGGACAGCCATGTCTTCCTGGCCGGCGATGTGAACGCCGAACGCCCACTGCTGCACGAGGCCGGCGACGAGGGTCGGATTGCCGGACACAATGCCTGTAGCGACCAAATTCAGGCGTTTCAACGCAAAACCCCGTTGGCCATCAACTTCGTCGATCCGAATATCTGCAATATAGGCAAGCGCTGGTCGGAGTTAGATCTTGAGCAAACCGCTATCGGTGAAGTCAACCTGGCCCCGGTGGGACGGGCCCTGATCATGGGCAAGAACAAAGGGATCATCCGGGTTTATGCCGACAAGACCAGCGGCAAGCTGCTGGGCAGCGAAATGATCTGCACCAAGGGCGAGAACCTGGCCCATCTGCTGGCTTGGTGCATCGAACAGGAGCTGACAGTCGGTGACCTGCTACGCATGCCGTTCTATCACCCGGTCATTGAAGAGGCACTGCAAGCGGCACTCTATGACCTCTACGCCAAGGTCGAGACCAAAAACAGTGGACCGATTGTGGAACTAAAGCCGCTACCGTAACCGCTTGGTGGGGGACAGGAAGGTCCCCGCCTACTCGGCGCCCGGTGCATCTTTGTAGTATGACTCCCAAAGATAATCGGCAATACCGATAATCTCGGCCTCCGATACCGGAGCCACCTTGCCCCGATAACCGGCCACATGGCGGCGCAGCATCGCTTGGGTGTGAATCTTTCGGTCGTCCAGCAGATAGCGCGTAGCGGTATGGCAGGATTTGCAATAAAGATCATGCAGACGGGGAGCCCGTATCGCCATCTCCGAATCGGCCATGGATTGGCCCGAAATCAGTAGACAGAGCCCCAAAAGACACAGACGTAACCACATCACGGCATCCTCTTGTACAGACCAATCACCGCGCCATCCTTTATCAGCTTGGCACTCCCCTCTTTATCGACATTCAGAGAAAAGTGGATGCGTGTCTCGGTATCCTGGGGAGTGGTGCAATCGAGTTGTATCTCCGTGGCGCTCTTGCCCCCCCAAAAACAGTGATGACTTTCTGCACCGCTTTTCGAATCAAACAGCTCTGCGCGTCCTTCGAAATGGACCAGCACCTTGGAAAATGGCGTTTGTCCGGCATCCACCGCGGCCCAATCACCGGCCCCAGGATGGGCTGAACAGCCCGCTAAGCCGCTTCCCAGCAAGAGTATTAACCCTGCCCTTGTAATCTGTCGCTTCATCATCTATTCGTCTTTCACCGCTACCTGTGGATTGGCTCCCGCTGTCATCGCTTACTCAGGGGAGGCAAAGTCGTGTTTCCAGCTGGGCAGTATAAAACAGAGCGGATCAGTTTGGGCAGAATAGCGGCATTTATCGCCGTCTATGCCTTTGCCATCACCGTATTGGGAATTATCAGCGTGATATGAACGCTGATTCTTGGCCACTCCACGCGCTCTGCGCCGATTCGATGGATCGTTTTTTCTCATCCCGGCTCTGTTCAGCCTCTATCCCTACCCCGGCAATCGACTTTTCAAACTCGTCAACCACCTGTTCCATGCCCAACAGAAAGGCAGATGAGGGAAACGGGCAAATGTGCCACAATAGCCATCGTTTTCATCTCCCAGTGAATCGGCTAGCCGGTGCGCGAGATTTATTTCTCCACCCGCCCGCTTCCCTGTACTCACTCTCAAATTAAAGAAAGGTTATGGCCCAGTACATTTATACTATGAACCGTGTCGGTAAAGTGGTTCCGCCGAAACGGGTAATCCTTCGCGACATCTCCCTGTCATTTTTTCCCGGTGCCAAGATCGGCGTATTGGGACTGAACGGCGCGGGTAAATCCACGCTGCTGCGCATCATGGCCGGTATCGATACCGACATTGAAGGCGAAGCGCGCCCACAACCCGGTATCCACGTCGGTTATCTGCCACAGGAACCGCAGCTCGATCCGGCCAAGGATGTACGCGGCAATGTCGAAGAGGCACTGGGTGACGTGGTGGAAGCGTTGGCTGAGCTGGACAAGGTTTACGCCGCCTATGCGGAGCCCGACGCGGACTTCGATGCCCTAGCCACCAAGCAGGCAAAACTGGAAGACCTGATCAACGCCAAAGATGGCCACAATTTGGAGCGTACCCTGGAGATCGCGGCCGACGCCCTGCGCCTGCCGCCCTGGGACGCCGACGTCACCAAACTCTCCGGTGGCGAGCGGCGCCGCGTGGCGCTGTGCAAGCTGCTGCTCTCCAAACCCGACATGTTGCTGCTGGATGAGCCCACCAACCACTTGGACGCCGAGTCGGTGGCCTGGCTGGAGCGCTTCCTGCATGACTACCCCGGTACGGTGGTGGCGGTCACCCACGATCGCTACTTCCTGGACAACGTGGCCGGCTGGATCCTGGAGCTGGATCGCGGTCATGGCATCCCCTGGGAGGGCAACTACAGCTCCTGGTTGGAGCAGAAGGAGCAGCGTTTGGAGATGGAACAGAAACAGGAGGCCGCCCGCATCAAGAGCATGAAGCACGAGCTGGAGTGGGTCCGTTCCAACCCCAAAGGGCGCCACGCCAAGAGCAAGGCACGCCTGCAGCGCTTCGATGAACTGCAGAGCCAGGAGTTCCAGAAGCGCAATGAAACCAACGAGATCTATATCCCACCCGGCGAACGGCTGGGTGATCTGGTGATTGAGGCCAAGGGGCTGAGCAAGGCGTTCGGCGATAAGCTGCTCTACAGCGACCTCTCCTTCAACCTGCCCAAGGGCGGCATCGTCGGCATCATCGGCCCCAACGGCGCCGGCAAGACCACCCTGTTCCGCCTGCTGACCGGTCAGGAGCAACCCGACGGCGGCGAGTTGCGCATCGGCGAAACGGTGAAGATCTCCTCGGTGGAGCAGTCACGCGAAGCCCTGGATGATAACCATACCGTCTGGGAGGAACTCTCCGGTGGTGCCGACATCATTACTATCGGTCGCTACGAGCTCAATTCCCGCGCCTATGCCAGCCGCTTTAACTTCAAGGGCACCGACCAGCAGAAGCGCATCGGCGACCTCTCCGGCGGCGAACGCAACCGTGTGCACCTGGCCAAGACCCTGCAGCAGGGCGGCAACGTACTACTGCTCGACGAACCGACCAATGACCTGGACGTGGAGACCCTGCGGGCTCTGGAAGAGGCGCTGCTCACCTTCCCCGGCTGCGTGGTGGTGATCTCACATGACCGCTGGTTCCTGGACCGTATTGCAACCCATATCCTGGCCTTTGAAGGCGACTCATGCGTCACCTGGTTCGAAGGCAACTATGCCGATTACGAAGCGGACCGGAAACGGCGTCTCGGAGCCGAAGCGGACCAACCACACCGCATCAAGTACAAGCCGCTGAACCGATGAACTGCGATAACAACGGTGTCGTATCGATACAATATGAAAAATCTGTAGGATGCGGTGAGTAAACGAACCGCATCGCGGCATGCGTCGTTTCCACTTAGACTACGATGCGGTTCGCAAGCTCACCGGCATCCTACGGCGAAAGCCTGTTTGTATGCGTACTATTTCACACGGATCACCCCATGGACCAGACTGAGCAACTTCTGCAACGGGCACAACAACTGATCGAGCGGTTGGAAAAGGTCTTCTCTCCGGCCGCCCAGGAACCGAATTGGAGTTGTATCGCCTATCGTTGGCAACAGGGCAAGGGACTACAGGCGATTGCCCGGCCACACAAAGTACAACTGGACGACATCCTCTGCGTCGACCTGGCCAAGGCCGAGATCACCCGCAATACCCGCCAATTTGTTGAGGGGCGTAGCGCCAACAACACCCTGCTCTGGGGTTCTCGCGGAACCGGAAAGTCCTCATTGATTAAGGCACTACTGAACGAGTTTGCCGACCGGGGATTGCGTCTGATCGAAGTGGAGAAACAGGACTTGATCGACCTCCCGGCCATTGTGGAGCAGATCCAGGACCGGCCTGAGCGGTTCCTGCTCTATTGTGACGATCTCTCCTTTGAAGCGGATGACGCCAGCTACAAATCCCTCAAGGCGATCCTCGACGGATCGATCTCGGCGCCACCGGAAAATGTTCTGATCTATGCCACGTCCAACCGACGCCACCTACTGCCTGAATTCAAACAGGAGAATCAGGACGTGCATATCGTAGAGGGTGAGATACACCAAAACGAAAGTGTTGAAGAGAAGATCTCCCTCTCCGAACGCTTCGGCCTCTGGCTCTCCTTCTATCCGTTTAGTCAGGACCAATACCTGTCCATCGTGGACCACTGGCTAAGCCACTTGGGAGCCGAGACCACCACTGACGAACAGACCCGACTGGAAGCACTACGCTTTGCCCTGAAGCGGGGATCAAGAAGCGGTCGGGTGGCGCTGCAGTTCGCCCGCGATTGGGCCGGCCGCCTGCCGGCCGAACGGCCTACCGCCGCAGATTAGCACGAAGCCTGGGCACGTCTTCTGTGCCCACGCTGTCATCTGGTATGGGGCATCCGCGTGGACACAAACAACGTGCCCACCCTACCAGGGCTAGCCACGCCGCCAGGTCGTCCCCTGCGGACTGTCTTCCAGTACCACACCCTGGGCCTTCAACTCATCCCTGATACGGTCCGCATCGGCCCAGTTTTTCTCTGTCTTGGCTGTCTGGCGCTGCTGGATCAACGTTTCAATCTGTTCATCGCTCAACCCGCTATCGGTATCGCCGCCACGCAGGTAGCGTTCCGGATCATCCTGCAGAATGCCTAATATCCCGCCCAGCCGGCGCAGTTCAGCCGCCAGGGCGGCGGCTCGGCCGCTATCCTCCGCGCGCACCCGGTTGATCTCCCGCACCAGGTCAAACAGCACAGCCAACGCCTCTGGCGTATTGAAGTCATCATCCATGGCCGCATGGAAACGCTCCGTGTAGGCTTCCCCGCCCGCCGCCTCGGCAACCGGTAACCCGCGCATGGCAGTGTAGAAACGGGTCAATGCACCACGCGCATTGTCGAGATGTTCATCATCATAATTGAGCGGGCTACGGTACTGGCTGGTGAGGATAAAATAGCGCACCTCTTCTGCCTGATAGCGGGCGAGAATCTCCCTGACGGTAAAGAAATTGCCCAAAGACTTGGACATCTTTTCATCATTGATGCGGACAAAGCCGTTATGCATCCAGTAGTTGACGAATGGCTTGCCGGTCGCCCCCTCGGACTGAGCGATCTCGTTCTCGTGATGCGGGAAAGTGAGATCGGCACCACCACCATGGATATCGAAGGTGTCACCCAGGCAGCAAGTGGACATCGCCGAACACTCAATATGCCAGCCAGGACGCCCGCCCCCCCAGGGTGACTCCCAGGCTGGCTCTCCCGGTTTAGCGGATTTCCAAAGGACGAAATCGAGGGGATCACGTTTCTGGTCAGCCACTTCAACCCGCGCACCCGCTTGCAGATCCTCCAGCGTCTTGCCCGACAACTTGCCATACTCCGCAAAGCTGCCGACCGAATAATAGACATCCTGATTATCCGCCACATAAGCGTGACCATTGGCCACCAACCGCTCAATCATGGCGATGATCTCGGCAATGTGGCTCGTCGCACGCGGTTCACTATCGGGTGGCAAGATACCCAGCGCGGCGGCATCGTCATGCATTGCCTGGATGAAACGCGCAGTCAAATCACCAAAGGGCTCACCATTCTCGTTGGCACGGTTGATGATTTTGTCATCGATATCGGTGATATTGCGGATATAGGTGACATCGAACCCCTGCGCCTTCAGGTAGCGGTAAACGACATCAAACACGACCATTACCCGGGCATGTCCCAGGTGGCAGAGATCGTAAACCGTCATGCCACAAACATACATCCGGACTTTTCCCGGTTCCAACGGCACAAATGCCTGCTTCTGATTGGTAAGATCGTTGTAGATCTTCAGCATAACGACTCCGACAGCTCATCTTGGTTAGGCGATACGGTGATGGATTAAGCCAAAATACCGTTCCCTAAGGTGCAACACCCGCGCATAGTAAACGAAAGCGTCCGGGCAACAAAGGGGGCGGATAGAGAAGCGAGGCATTTCCGGGGTTTTTCCCGAAGCCGGTAACCTATATCATTAAGCGTTTACGCACTATCACCCGATAGCTCCCTAATCACTCTAACTAAGCGAGCACCGACAATGAACAGACGCCTTTTTTCACTCTTGTTACCGCTGGTCATGTTATTGGGCATCACCTCACAGGCCAACGCAGATAGCGTGCGCGTGCTGATGAAAACCAGCCTGGGAGAGATTGAACTGGAGTTGGATGGCGACAAGGCGCCGATCACCGTGGAGAATTTTCTTCGTTATGTGGATGAGGGCTTCTACAACGGCACTATCTTCCACCGGGTCATCAACGGTTTTATGATCCAGGGTGGCGGTTTCACGCCGGACCTGGATCAAAAGCGCGGCCATGCCCCCATCCAAAATGAGGCAAAAAGCCGTCTGTCCAACGCCCGTGGCACCATCGCCATGGCCAGAACCAATGCCCCGCACTCCGCTACTTCACAGTTTTTCATCAACCACCAGGACAATGACAATCTTGACTATCCCAGCTTTGACGGCTGGGGATATGCGGTATTCGGCCGGGTGACAAAAGGGATGGATACTGTCGATCGCATTGCGGACGTATCAACCACCACCAAGATGGGCATGCAAAATGTGCCGGTCACCCCGGTCAAGATCGAAAGCGTCACCCGTATTAGCAACTAAACAGAGGAAGCCAGCACATGATCACGCTTAAAACCAATCTCGGCGACATTGTAATAGAACTGGATGAAGAGAAGGCACCGATTACCAGCGCCAACTTTGCTCAGTATGTAAAAGATGGCTTTTATAACGGCACCATTTTTCACCGCGTCATCAACAATTTCATGATTCAGGGCGGTGGTTTTGAGGTCGGCATGGCCGAAAAAAGCACGCGCGCACCCATTGAAAACGAAGCCAAGAATGGGCTGAGCAACGTTGTGGGCTCCATCGCCATGGCCCGTACCATGGACCCCCACTCCGCCTCAGCCCAATTCTTTATCAATGTGGCGGACAACAAGTTTCTCGACTATCCGGGTCAGGACGGCTGGGGTTACTGCGTCTTCGGCAAAGTGGTCGAGGGTATGGACGTGGTTAACCAGATGAAAACCGTTGATACCACCATGCGCAGCGGGCACCAGGACGTACCGGTCGAAGACCTGATCATTGAAGAGGCCACCATCAGCGAATAAGCGGACGACACAGCATGCCGGCAACCCTGCTTATCTCTGATCTCCACTTATCCCATCAGCGACCCGCCACCGTGGCCCTGTTCCTGCGTTTTTTGCAGGAACAGGCCTGCCAGGCCAACGAGCTGTATATCCTCGGTGATCTGTTTGATGCCTGGATAGGTGACGACAACACGCGCCCCCCCGCACCGGAGACCATACAGGCTTTACGCCAGCTGACCGATAGAGGTTGCAAGCTCTTTGTGATGCACGGCAATCGGGACTTTCTGCTGGGCGAACAGTTTGCCCAGGCAACGGGGGGTATCCTTTTACCTGATCCCTACGTGACCGATCTCGGGGGCCAGCCCACGCTGCTGATGCATGGCGATCTGTTGTGCAGCGATGATACCGAGTATCAACAGGCCCGCCAGTTGCTGCGCAGTCCGGCATTTATCCAGGACTTTGTCTCACGAACGCTTGAGGAGCGGGTCCAGCTCGCCGCGGAATACCGCCGGCGTAGCGGTGAAGTGGTTTCTCTCAAATCCGCCGATATCATGGATGTAAATCAGCAAACCGTCGAAAACTATATGCGGAAGCATAAGGTTAACAGACTGATCCACGGCCACACCCACCGACCTGCGCTACATGAGTTCAAACTGGACGAGTCACCGGCACAACGGTATGTGCTGGAAGACTGGCACGAGCAGAGCGGATCATATCTGAGCATTCAGGATGGACACATCCAGCAGCAGACCTTTTCCTGACCGGTTTAACTGGCTTTGATAGTAATTTGACGCTCAGTCCGATACAGCACTTTCTGCAGGCCCAAGCGTGTTTGGGAGTTGATCACCAACGGTGCCATGAAATTCACATTCACTTTGGCAGCCTGCTGCTCTGGAGAATCCTCTCCTGCGAGCCCCCTGTAGGCGATCAATAGCAGCACCACATCCTCAGCCCGCTCCAGCTTCAAGAGCGCCAACTCATCGTCGGTCAGAGGAAATTCGTAGAAAATATTGAGGCTTTCCGGCGCAAATACGGAAAAAGCGAGATCGGGATCATCCAGCGATTGCAGATAGCCCACCACATCTCCGGCGTCCTGGTGAAACAGTTGAAAAGTGCGGTTCTCTTCAAAACCGGGAATGCCCAGAGGAAACAGGATACGGGTTTCTGGGTCACTGAATTGCGCCCCAAAAGCGGTACTTTCTATTTTCACAGCAGCTCCAAATAGCTGACCCGGACCATCCTGTATTACCGGCCAACTCTATTAGTCGACGCCTGCCCGTCTGATCATTTCAGACAGACCGGCCATCATCCACCTACTTGTCCTTTTGTGGATCTTCCGGTTCTTCAAAATCGAAGTCAAAATCGATATCCAAGGAGGGGACATCTTCGTCCTCAGATTTATCGCCGTTCTGAATCAGTTCGCCAAAAGTTGTCGGCTCACTGTCTCCCCCCATAATCTCCAGATCATCCAGATCGACACCCAGTTCAAAGGGCTCATTGGGCAAAATATCCTCCTGCGGATCCGGTTCGGGGAGCACTTCCGGATCGACTTCGGGCGGCACCGGCAGCACCACGCCAGCGGACTCATCCGATAGCCAGGCGGGATGCTCGGGTACCAGGTGCTGCCCCATCTCCACCACTTTGTCCCAAAGCTCGGGCGACTGCGTCATCAATGACTGATAAACCTGATCAAGGTAGTGAGTGAAAGACTTTTTATCGCGTCTAAAGGCGTAAATCTCAAGTAACTTGGCCTTCAGCTCCGGACTCTCGGGATTTTGTTCCATGGCCTCTTCGACCAGGGTCTCGGCCTGACTGTAGCGCCGATAAGCCAGATAGATATCCGCTTCCATCAATACCGATGCGATATCGGTCCGTTTCTCGGGGAGAAGATCGGCATCCGGTGTCGCCTCCTCCGGTGTCATGGACTCAACGGGCGTGTCCTGAGAAGCCTCTATCGAATGGGATGCGACCGGCTGCGGAGTCGTAACCGGTTCAGGATGAGCTTCTTCACCGGACATCTCAAACAATTCAGGTGTCTCAAACGCCGTTTGGCGCTGCCGGCCCCGAAGGTTCAGCAGAAGTAACGTTGAGAGGACGACAATTATCGCCCCCATCAGGATCATCCAATACTCGTCTTTCCAGCCGGCATCAATGGAGTTGATTTTGGTAACAGGCGTCGTTACCGGCACATTGCCCTGGGGTGCGACAACAGCCGGAACAGTAGCCGCAGCACCTGTCTCCGCGCCCGGTAGCGGTTTGCTGGGTCCACCCTCCGCGGCGCCAACCTGAGCGATCTGTTTACGCAGATTTTCCAGCTGGGCATCTTTCTCATCCAGCGCCTTTTTCAACGCTTCGACTTTCGATTCCAGCGCCGCCCTCAGCTCAACGATATCCTTGTTGATTTCCTGGACAGCTACCAGCTCTTGCTCTGAATCCTTAATCGCTTCCCGCAGCTTATCACTCTCCTGCACCGGATAATCGGTCCCGCTCTTTTCGGCAATCTGCCAACTACGATCGGTTTCAACCACCCGCAATCTTTGACGTTCTTCAGGGGTCAGATTCGTCTCATTCGGTGGCTGGGGTTTTACTGGCGCTTGGGTATCCGCCTGTTCTGCCTCCTGCGTAACGGGTGCTGTATCAACCGGCTCAACCGCTTGCGGTTCCTCCGTTGTCGTGGTTTCGGCAACCACTTCTGCTGGCGTGGGAAGCGACGAAGAGGCAGCGTGCTGACGCCCTTTGCGCCACTCATCCATCTGCTGTTTGACGGTAGCACGCGCCTGCCGTTCAGAAACCGCCGCAAACTCTTGCGGTGTCGGAATAGCCAGCAGTGCACCCTTCTTCAGCAGATTGATATTACCCTTATGAAAAGCATCGGGATTTTTATTCAACAGGGCAACCATGGTCCGATTTCGCGAGATTGCCGGGTCCGACTGCACCTTGCCGGCAATCACCCAAAGTGTTTCTGTTCTCTGAATGGGCCCATAAGAAGCGGGGGTTGCAACTGCCTGGGTTGCCTCGGATAAAGTCGGCTTGGGTGCCGTTTTCCTAGCGGATGCCGCCGCCCTGGGTGGATGGTAGGTTGGCGGGTCAAGTAAAACGGTGAATTCACGAATCAGGCTGCCTTTCGGCCAATTTACTTTAAGAAGAAAATTCAGGTACGGTTCCCGCACCGTCTCACGCGTACTGACTTGTATATAAGGTTCGCGCTTTTCGGGAAAAAACACCTTAAAGCGAAGCTTGGCTAGCTGAAAAGGGCGCTCAATCCCCGCACGCCTAAATTCATCCGGACTGGCCAGAGAAACCCGGATGTCATCAATGGCCATCTGTTCGACGGATATCAGCCGTATCTTGGCATCCAGCGGTTGATTCAGTGCGGAATTGACGCTAATACCGCCAAGCCCTAGTGCGTAGACGGTGGATGAGGAGATCAGCAACAGGAGAAATAAGAGCGACTTTTTGATCATTATTTTAATTGGACTCTATCCAAATCCATGACTCTGTTGATCCAACAATACCCTCAGCTCGAAAAGAAGCCGGGTAATGATATCTTTGTTGCAATATAAAACAATACGTTAACTACGTCACTTAATTCCAAAGAGAAATCAAAATGCCGGGATGTCCCTCATCCATCTGTTACTCGCCTTCCATCAACCGCCGCATATCCCTATAGGTGGCAAAATTGGCATAGGCCAGGACCGGCAGCACCACCAGCAACAACGGCAACGCAAACAGTACAGTGGAAAAAGTCAGCACACCCAATACGATGGCCCAAAACAGCATCATCTTTGAATGTCGCGATACTGTTTTGACACTGAATGAGACCGCATCCACTAACCCACACTGCTTCTGAAGCGCATAGGGAACGGAGAAGACCGTGACGCAGAAGCTAATAAAACTGAGTACAAAACCCAAAAGGCTGACAAAAAGCAGAAACGCCAACGCATTCGCCCGTAAAACAGGATCGGCTTGATAATCGGCCAGCGATGCCGGAACAAAATCAAAATAGACACTATAGATAATGAGGGCGTCGGTAATCCAGATCAGGTAAATAATTAAGGAGACTAAACCGATAACGATGATAGAGGTCGGGCACTGTCTGACTCCCTCGGCGATATCAGCAAAACCGGGACTACTACCTTGGTGGATTTTTTCCGCTAAGTGGTAATAAACGGCAACCAGTCCAGGCACAACAATGAGAAACCCGCCAGCCGCGATGAAATAAACAATACTAAAACCGTGATGCCACAACAGGGAACTGATAACGAAACCAATCACCAGGAAGAACGCCGCATAAGCCATGTTCAGAATCGCCGCTTGCCTGAAATCTCGCCATCCCTGAGCCAGCCACTCCCCGGCAACAGTAAACATCACTTTTTCACGGACGATATTAACGTTCATACAACCGTACCTGACTGCTTTATTATCGATACATCCCTTCGGAAAGTCGGGAAACCACCACATCAAAGGCAGGTCCCATGCCTGCTCTCAGGTATTGTGGAAGCCATTCACTAATACGTAGTGGTACAGCTTCGTCACCTCCTTCAAGAATATTTTACTCTGCAGTATTTAACCTAATACTAGACGCTTCGGTCAGTTATCGCAGCGCAATTCTGCACTAACCACCAATTCAAGGAATAAATACCTGGCGCCGGGTAGCGCAATCCATCCAAAATAGGGATAAACGCCACCATCCACAAGACAAACTATCGGAGGTAACAGACAGAGCGGGACGAACGATTTTCAATCCTTACGATTTCCACCATTCGGTTCAGAACGAATTTTCAGGTCGGGAAGATCTACCCGGCCTATTACGTGTAAAACGATGCCGGCGCCGACAAAAAAAACTACAGCAGCACCAAAACTTGCCACCACCGGGTGATTTCCACCCAATTCATTAGAGTAATAGATAGTAGCAAGAACACAACCGATACCAGCAAGATAAGAGATTATTGCGACAAAAAACGACGCTTTTTGCGCTTTACGTAGTTGTTTCACCTAGCTACCTCAATTGCATAAGCCATCAATGGGTTGCAGGGTACTCCAATCACCGTGGGCAGGCCAATCGTTATCCATGCGCGCTTGAAAATAAAACAGGCAAACGGCCCAGCAATTTCGCTTGTCAACCTTAAGAAAGTTAGTTTATTTTGAACTAATGTTTCTTTCATCTGCCAGCCATCAGACGGAATTGTTAATCCATGTCCGTTGACGAACCTATTTCACTCCATGTCTCGGTGCATCAGATCGAACAATTCTGTAGCGAACTCTGCCAGGGAAGCGCCAACACCAGCCGCAAACACGCTGCCCTGATTGCGCTTGAAGGCTTCATTACCCGGCATGCCACGACGGACAAATATACCGACACCTATAGCCGCATCATCACCGCCATTCAGCAATACGCGGAGCAGACACGACTTGAGCTATTGAATGAGTATGCGGATCAGCTCGAGCCCGCCCTATTGAATAAGGAGCCACGCGAATTGGCGAGAATCCACCGATCGGTTTCACGTAATGGCTTTGACCAGCTATTGGAGCAAGTAATCACACGATTTACACCGGAACAACAAAATGCATTGAAACAGTGGGCGAATGACTGGTCTGATCATGCGGAAAAGCAGGCTCGCCTGGCAGGCGGATACCCGGATGCACTCAACTTCAAGGCAGCAAACATCTCCCTTGAAGAGTATCGGGCCATCACCGAGCTAAAAAGAAGGCTGACGCCATTATGAAGCAACTGACAGCGCTCTTCCTATCACTATCCGCCCTGGTGATATTTTCTGAAAGCCAAGCGGAATACTCTCCATCGACATCCACAATAACCGCCACAAATCTGCAAGCGGATGGGGAGGCGGCTCAACGTGATAACAAGGCGATACTCCTACTGGTTTCACAAGAGCACTGTAGTTACTGTGTAGCAATTAAAAGGGATGTAATTGTCCCAATGATTATGAGCGGTAATTACAAAAACAACTTGCTGATTCGCGAACTACATCTTGATGGAACCTCGACAGTCATCGATTTTGACGGCGTAGAGCGTGATAGTTACCACTTTACCTACAACTATAAGGTGTCCGTCACACCCACCCTGCTGTTTCTGGATGGACGAGGAAAAGAGTTGGCAGAAAAAATGGTCGGCTTCCAGACACCTGACATGTACTATTACTATGTCGATCAATCTATTCAGGAATCCCTTAAGCGACTCGGCATGAAGACGGGACAGTGATATTGACACTATGGGACCACCACTCATTTCACGATCAGCCATTCAGCACACGCTATTCCTGATACTGCTCTTTTCCACAGTCACAACCCATGGACAGAGCGCAACTCAGGGAACTCGCCCCGCAGTGGGTGGAGCCGCCTGCGTGATCGCAAAAAAACTCGGCGATTCCCTGGCTATCGAATGGGCGATCGGAGAACCCTCTATTGCCTCGGCGATCGAGAAAGCTAAGCAAGCCTTGTACCGGAAAGGCTATGAGTACGTTTTCCCCCAATCCAGCAGCAGTGATCCACATGGCTGGATGATTATCATCAAGACACACTACCGCACTTACACCGGTAGGGAGCGGACCAGCTATGGATGCGGATTCAGCAGCCAGTCATCAACCGTAGCAGAGGAGAATGCACTGACCAATCTACGCACCTACTCCTGGGGCTGGAAGTCCGGCATGGGCTATGAAGTAATCGAAAATCTTCAATACTGAGTTATCCTTACAGGCGGCAACCCTATCTAACCAAGTCGACCGAAGGGTACAGCCGACAACCCGGCAAAACCGTTTGAATAGACTCTTCAAGGCCGATGAGATCTATACCTTGACAACCTGTCACATCCGCCGCAGAGCCAAACTAAGTAAGCCAAGCCGATCGGCGTTGCTATCAAGCTCCTACCCTTTAGAGATAACCGCAACGCTGTTTTTACGTAACTTGCGGTTATACTTTTACTAAGACATGCCTATTCAAACTGACAATAGATAGGAAGACCGCGATATGCCTCAGCAGCTCTACAATATCTTTTTCTCAGGTAAAACCGTGGAAGGCGCCGATCTCGTAAAGGTAAAACAGAACCTAGCGAAGATATTTAATACCGGCAGCGAACAGTTGGAATACCTCTTCTCGGGAAAATCCGTGAAGGTGAAAAACGGCGTTGACCAGGAGACAGCCATTAAATACCGGGTCGCCTTCCGAAATGCCGGCGCACTGGTAGAGATCCAGTCAGCGGACCCGATTTCCAAGCCATCCCCGACGACCAACGAGACGCAACAAAACAGACAACAACCAACAGACGATGCAGGGATGACGTTGTTACCCGCCAGAACAGGAAGTCTGATTGACTGTGCGCCAATCGTTCAACCGGCCCCATTGCCCGATATCAGTGATTTATCCCTGGCCAGCCCAGAAAAGCCATTGGACGAATCCACACCTCCTCCTCCGTTACAGATAGACATCAGCAATCTTGAGCTGTCACCGGCTAAAACCGGGACACTGGAGGATTGCCAGATAAAACGCCAACCGGTTAAATTGCCCGACATCAGTCAATTGGCCATCGCCGAGGATAAAGAATGATTTCCCTCCTCCAAATAACGAGAAAGCCGCTACACAATACGTAGCGGCCTTCTCGACGGTACCGGATAATAAGCCCGTCTAAGGTAACATCATTCCCCTTATCATATAGAAAAGCAGTGCCGCCATCAGTCCCGACACGGGCACCGTAATGACCCAGGCCGCAGCGATTTTCAGCAAAGCAGAGCGTTTCACCAGTTCATGGCGGTAGACCTTGCGCAGGCCTTTCCGCTCCTTTTTTGTTAATGGCGCGTGCTCTTCGGTTTTTGCCTGCTGCTTCAACTCAGCCAGCATCTCACCTTTTTTTGTCAGAGAGGCTTTCTTAAACTCCATGAGATAAGCCTCAATCGCATCAGGATCATCATCCTGATGATGCATTTTGATCTCCTCCACCATCTTGGCGTAACTGGTTTTGATGAACTCGCGAAGAAAGCCAACACCAAAGATGCCGCCTACGGCAATGTGGGTAGAACTGACCGGTAATCCCAGTTGAGTAGCAATAATCACCGTGACAGCTGCCGCCATGGCGATACAGAAGGCGCGCATCTTATCCAGTTCAGTGATCTCACTCCCCACCGTCTTGATCAGCTTCGGACCATACAGGGCAAGACCTACTGCAATACCCAACGCCCCCACCATCATCACCCAAAGAGGGATGGCCGCCTTCTTGGCGATGCCACCGTGGGTAATCGCATCATTAATCGCCGCCAAAGGACCAACTGCATTCGCCACATCGTTGGCGCCATGCGCAAAACTGAGCAAGGCAGCAGCAAAGATAAGCGGCAGAGTAAATAGTCTGTTGATGCTCTGTTTCTCATTTGTCAATCTGTCAGCGGTCCGGGCGATCAGTGGACGCACCAGCAACAGGACCACGACACTGACAAGGAATCCGATAAATATGGCTGAACCGAACTCGACCTTCCAAATCTTCTTGAATCCTTTCAGAACGATATAGGTAGTAAAAGCCCAGGTCATCACGCCGACTAATAGCGGCACCATTCGCTTTGCCGCCGCGATCATGTCGCTCTGATAAGTAATCGTGCGTTTTATCAGCAATAAAAAGCCTGCGGCGATAATACCGCCCATGACAGGCGAGATAACCCAACTGGCCGCGATAGCCCCCATCTTGTCCCAATTGGCGATACCCACTCCGCCAGCGGCGATACCCGCCCCAAGCACTCCACCGACAATAGAGTGGGTCGTGGACACAGGCGCACCCAGCGCCGTCGCCAGGTTCAACCAGAGCGCACCGGCCAACAGCGCCGCCATCATCAGCCAGATAAAGGTATCGGTTCCGTTGATCGCCGACGGATCGATAATTCCCTTTTTGATGGTGCTGACCACATCACCACCGGCGATCAGGGCACCCGATGCCTCGAAAACAGCCGCGATGACGATAGCCCCGCCTAGCGTGAGCGCCTGGGAGCCAACTGCCGGCCCGACATTGTTGGCCACATCATTGGCGCCGATATTCATTGCCATGTAGCCGCCGATGACCGCCGCCACCATCAGCATAACGTGTCCCGGGGTATCCATCCCACCGCGCATACCAGTAAATAGCATGATACCCACAATAAACAGCAGAGCTATGCCGATTCGAAATAGTTCCTGCCTGCCTTTACTGGTCGCTTTTTCAAGCTCTGTGATATTCTGAAGTTCCATAAAAACTCAGTGAGGATTGGCTTAGATCATGGCATAAAGATCATCAATTGAATGAACTCCATACCCCCAAAAATCGAGAGCGAACTGTAACATTTTTGACATACAAATGCCTTATTACAGACGCAAAATTAATCGGCACATAGAACGATCCTTGACCTACGACAATAAGGTAGGGAGAGGTGGAATAAAGAAACTGGTCCGTAAATTGCGTTACTAGGCTACAGACGCACTGAAATAGCATTTAACGTCAAATATTTGACTTAACTTGGAGAGTGACCGTGGTAGCCCCTATCTCGAACGACAAATTATTGCCACAGAGTAATGACAAAAATAGCGCGACGGCCAGCAGGCGCTCTTCAGGTGAACAGAACAGCGCCAAATCAACCGGCACGGCGCGACCGTCGGAAGACGCGCTTGAACTGAGCAGCGCAGGAAGATTGGCGAGCCAGGAGGTGAGCACAACCCGCCCCAGCGGTGCCATTAACAGTGAGGACGATGCCCGAGCGCTTGTGAGTAAAATTCGCCAACAGATCGAGTCTGCGGGCACTCAGGCCATCGGCAGCCATCGGCAAATAGAGAAAGGGCAGCTCACCGCCCTACTGGAGTCTTCTGCGGCCTGACCACGACCAAATAAGCCCAACCCGGTCGCGTGCCTGACTGGGTTCGATGCGTCGAGGTTTGGCTTGATCCACTAAGTCACGCGCTGCAGACACTACCCGTAACCGAATTGGCCAACTATTCCGGACCGATCTCCAACCGTTCCACTTCAGCCAGGGTCACGGTGCGACCGTCAGTGGTCTGGAAAGTGCGTCCGTCGATGTCACCTCGATAGGCTTGATATGAGGTTGACTGTTTGCTTCGGGTATCTATCACTCGAACCGTAACAACCTGATAGGCACTACTCCATTGATGGTAGAGATAGAGCCCCGCCCCAGCCAACATCAGCACTACCGCACCACTTGCCAAGAGCTGGATACTGCGCCGTGGCGCTCGCTTGGCAACGGGAGCGGGCTCATTGATGAGGCGTCCGGGCTGGGGATATTGACGTAAATGCCGCTGATTGCGCATCCGTAACGTCAATAGCGCGCCCGCAATCACCAACAGGGTCAAAAGAAGTTTCAAGAACATGGGCGCGTACCTTATCATGGGCTTGGTAATGGCGCTATTATTGTGTAAAGGAAGCAGTTAACCAGAACGATATGAACAGACTGAACCTCTTGGTATTGACAGTTTTGCTTTTTTTGGCCGGTTGCAGTGAACCGGACAAGCCCAGCATCCCACTCAATCTGGCGGTCGAACGCGGAGACATCAATCAGATCGAACGTCACATCCTCTGGGGCAGCGATATCAACAAGCTCAATATCAACGGCGAAGCCCCGATTCACGTCGCTACCCGCCAAGGTAGCTATATCGTGGTCAAACTGCTGACGGAAAAAGGAGCTGACATTAATCTGCTCGACAAGCAGGGCATTAGCGCACTGGGGCATGCAATACTAGCAGGGCGCACCCAGATCGCTGATTACCTGATCAAGCAGGGTGCCAAACAGGACCCGGATCGCTTACTCGACCTGATGGTCAAGGCAGGAGAAAAAGACCGGGATGTCATTCCCCTTCTGATCAAATGGGGCGCCAAGATCAACCACCAAAATGAGTTGGGCCAAACGCCGCTGATACTGGCCGTAACCGCGGGCAACCGGGTCCTGGTTAAGCATCTGATCCAGAATGGCGCAGACGTCAATTTGGCGGATCATGCCGGGCTAAGCCCACTGGCAATCGCAAGAGAACGGCAAGATGAAGATATTATTCGTATGCTGGAACGCAATGGCGCACAGTGACAGCTACCCAGAAAAGCCAGATCGGTCGTGACGCCGCCCCCATCTTCTGATAAGTTTCCGCCTCAATCACTTCAGTTATGACTCATGGGCATACTAGGCCCCGAAAATAGGATTATCCAAAATGGCATCGACCGTTGACGAACTCACTATCAATTACTCAGAGGACGGTATCGACGTCGTCAAAGAGCTGGACAAGGTCATCCTCTCAAAAGGGGCATGGTCAACCGTGATGTTCCGCTATCAGGAATGGAACCGCGCTAAAAATGAATACAGCCCGGATAAGTACAGCATCCGTCGCTACCAGAAACGCAATGGCGAATACATCCCCAAATCCAAGTTCAACATTTCCAGTAAGGCTCAGGCAGAAGCCATCATCGAAGCGTTAAGCAACTGGACCAAAGAATAAATCCAAAATATCCGCTGCCGATCGCATCCTCTCTAAAGGAAGCGGTCGGCCAGGCGTCAATCCAGCCCAATCTCCCCGGGCCAATCCGCCAGCTCAGACAATACCTGCTTACCGACAGGATTGATGGACGCGTCCACCATGAGCTTGGCCAGTTGCTGACGATACGCCGTCAGGGTGATACTGGCGCCCCCCTCCGGGTTGGTCAACCGATCAAAACGATACTCTTGCCAGCGCGCGCGTTCATCTGCGCTCAAAAATTCCGGCCAGTTGCGCGCACGATATCGAAACAGCATCTCGGGCAAACGGGCATCATCAAATGCCATCGACATCCCGGCCAACGATTCCGGTGTTGCGGTCAATACCTGGTCCATACGTTTTCGATCGTCCTTACTGAAAAAGTCGCCAGAATAAAGACTCTGATCGGGATCCGTTATTGGATCAAATTCACGACTTTGATGGACCGCCTCAACTTTCTCCACTAAACCCGTCGCCTTTTTTAGGGCTTCAATATGGCGCCAACCCAGCTCCGTATTGATCCCCCACCGCTCAACTGCCTGCTCTGTCAGGGTGTTCATCGGCACCACAACCGGACATTTGTTGAGATGAACGGTTTTCAGCGGGATGCGCGTCACACCCTCCGCCAACTGTGCTCGTGGGGTAAACAGGCGTGACTGGATCTCCGTTTCTGGCAGCTCGATCAGCGGCTCCGGATCAGCCCTCAGATCATAGACGATTACGCCATTGGGGTTGGTGGGATGTCTGGCAATTGGTACCACCATAGCAATGCATCCGTTTTCTGCCGGGTACATCGAGGAGACGTGCAGCACCGGCTGCCATTCCCGCAGATTGAGCAATTCAGCCACTTTGCGCTTGTTACGCAGTGCCAGCAGATACTCAAATAGACGCGGCTGATGTTGCCGTATCAGCCGCGCCATCTCGATAGTGGCATATACATCGGACAAAGCATCATGCGCCATCTCATGTGCAATACCGTTGGCCGCCGACAGCTCCTCCAACCGAAAGCTGGTTGCACCATCCTCCCGTTTAGGCCACACGATACCTTCCGGGCGCAGCGCATGGGTAAGCCGTACCATATCGATAATATCCCAGCGGGAATTACCGTTCTGCCACTCGCGGGCATAGGGATCGAAAAAATTTCGAAACAGACCGAAACGGGTAAATTCATCGTCAAAACGAACACTGTTGAAACCCACACCGCAAGTGCCGGGCTTAGACATCTCGGCATGAATAAAGCGAAAAAAGTCCGCCTCCACCACCCCTTCACGCAGCGCTTTTTGCGGGGTCAAACCGGTGATCAGGCAAGCTTCGGGCTGAGGCAAAAAATCATCAGCAGGCTTGCAGTAGCAAACCAGAGGTTTATCGACAATGTTAAGCGCTTCATCCGTGCGGATACCTGCAAACTGGGCCACCCTGTCCTTACGAGGATCAGCACCCCACGTCTCATAATCATGCCAATAAAATGTCAATGCCATCGCCAGCGCTACCGATTACCTATCGTGATATGTGTTAATGCTATCTTGAAAGTTTTTCCACACGGAGGCAACCACCGGAAAACATAGGCGGGTGCAATCACACTCATTAGAGATTTTTCAGGACAAAAAAAACACCCCGCCGAAGCGGGGTGTTCTCTTGTACAGGGCAAGATCCAGTAGTGATTAGATCTTCTCTCTGATACGTGCTGCTTTACCGGTACGACCACGCAGATAATAGAGTTTCGCGCGACGCACATCACCGCGACGCTTCACTTCGATCTCGGCGACAGATGGACTGTAAGTCTGGAATACGCGCTCTACGCCTTCGCCATGCGAGAGTTTGCGCACGGTGAAAGAGGAGTTCAAACCGCGGTTTTTCTTGGCGATAACCACGCCCTCAAAAGCCTGCAAGCGCTCGCGGGTACCTTCGACAACCTTCACCTGAACAACTACGGTGTCACCGGCGCCAAAATCGGGAACCTCGCGGTTCATCTGCTCGGCTTCAAGTTCCTGAATGATATTGCTCACGGTCGTATGCTCCTGTATTTCAATCAGCGCTCGTATGCGCCTGGATAAATTCGTTTAGTAAAATCTCTTCTTCCTGACTGAGGACACGCCCCTCCAGGAGGTCTGGCCGTCGTAGCCAGGTACGCCCCAACGACTGTTGAAGCCGCCAACGACGAATCAATTCATGGTTTCCACCGATTAAAATCGGTGGCACCGGATCACCTTCAAAAATCTCCGGGCGCGTGTAATGCGGACAGTCCAGTAACCCATCCATGAATGAGTCCTGTTCGGCCGAATCCTTATCCCCCAGTACACCCGGAATCAAGCGGATTACCGCATCCATCAGCACCAGTGCCGGTAGCTCGCCGCCACTGAGGACATAATCACCAATGGACCACTCTTCATCCACATAGCGGCTGATCAACCGCTCATCGATCCCTTCGTAGCGCCCGGCGATCAGTATCATGCCACGGCGCTTAGCAATTCGGTCTGCCGCTTTCTGATCAAAACGCCGCCCCTGAGGCGAGAGATAAGCAACCACCGACTCCGGAGCAACCTGTTTCGCCTGGTTGATGGCGTCACGCAACGGTTCGACTTTCATCACCATACCGGGACCACCGCCGTAAGGCCTGTCATCCACGGTACGATGCACATCGTGGGTAAAATCCCGCGGATTCCACAGTCCCAGCTCAACCTGACCGCGGTCCACCGCACGACCGGTTACACCTTCACCGATCATGGCCCTGAACATGTCAGGGAATAGGGTCACCACGTCAAAACGCATGGGTACCTCAAAAATCCGGATCCCAATCGACAGTGATCAGATCACCGTCCAGATCGACCTCTTTTATAACCTGTGCAACAAAAGGCAGAAGGCGCTGGCAATCACCTTTGACTACCATGACGTCATTTGCCCCGGTCTCAAACAGGTAATCCACCCGTCCAAGCTCGGTCCCTTCCAGGTTGACAACTCTCTTCCCTTCCAGGTCACACCAGTAGTACTCATCTGCCGGGATTACCGGCAACTGATCACGGGGAATTGCGATTTCGGCACCATTAAGAGCGGCCGCCTGATCCCGATCTTCCACAGCTTCCAACGAAGCGACAATACCCTTTCCGTGGACCTTGCCCTGTCTCAGTTTATATTCTTGCCACTGCCCGTCTCTCAATAAAAACCAGGCGGGATGGTCAAGTATGTTCTCTTTCGGTGACGTGTGGGAAAAGACTTTTATCCACCCACGCACACCAAACAGCCCGGAAACACGCCCCAGAACAGCCCAATCAGCTGGGTCTTTTTCCACCTGGGCGCTCATCGAGACATCCACTGGCAGATCAGATCAGCTACTGGCAACACCCGTAGGGCTCCCAGTCAATCAGGCTGCAGCCTTTGCAGCTTCCTTCACCAGTTGTGCAACGCGATCGGTCGGCTGCGCGCCCTGGGAAATCCAGTGGCTGACGCGTGCCTGATCCAGACGCAAACGCTCCTCACCACCCGTCGCAATAGGATTGAAGAAACCCAGTCGCTCAATGTACTTACCATCGCGGGGATTTCTACTGTCAGCCACAACGATGTGATAGAACGGCCGCTTTTTCGCGCCGGTCCTTGAAAGACGAATTGTTACCATTTCCAACCCTTGAAATTAAAAAAATCTGCCACGCACCACCGGCCAACCAATCCGGCCGGAGTGAAACGGGGCATTCTACCCGTTTCCGGGGAAATGTGAAGTGTTTTTGTCTGTAAAAATTGCTATTCGGTCTGGGAGTATACGCGTGGGCACAAAAGCATACCCACCCTTCCGAGCTAAAGGAGAGCCTCTTCCGGACAGTCGGTTATAGATTGGAACCCGAAAGAATCCCCCCGACTCGACCATAAACAACACACAGGTTGAGATGAACGGCACCGAGCGTAGGGGCAGCCCCCTGTGGCTGCCCTTCTCCGGTAGGGACACCCGGCAACCGCGTGGGCACAAAAAGCGTGCCCACGCTATGGAGTACCCGGTACTTGGGCGGGAACCTCAGAACGGGAATCCGCCACCCGGAGGCATTCCGCCGGGGGGCATGCCACCGCCTGGTCCCAACTTGGACTTGAGCCCGCGCATCATTTTGGCCATACCTCCGCCTTTCATCTTCTTCATCATCTTCTGCATCTGAGCATACTGCTTGAGCATTTTGTTCACTTCCTGAACCTGGGTTCCCGAACCCAATGCGATTCGCCGCTTTCTGGAGCCCTTGATGAGATTGGGGAAGCGTCTTTCCTGCGGTGTCATGGAATTGATGATCGCTATGGAACGGACAATCTCTTTGTCGTTCACCTGTTTTTTCACGTGATCCGGAATATTTCCCATTCCGGGAAGTTTATCCATGAGCGAGTTCAACCCGCCCATATTGGACATCTGCTCCATCTGGTCGCGAAAATCCTCTAAATCAAAGCCTTGCCCTTTGTGCAGCTTCTTGGCCAATTTCTCAGCCTTGGCCTGGTCCACCTTACCCTGGACCTCTTCCACCAGGGAGAGCACATCTCCCATGCCGAGGATCCGCGACGCCATGCGTTCTGGATAAAACGGTTCAAGAGCTGTCGTTTTCTCTCCGACACCGAGGAATTTGATCGGTTTACCGGTGATTTGCCGGATGGACAGTGCCGCGCCACCCCGGGCATCACCATCGGTTTTGGTCAGGATCACACCGGTTAACGGTAAGGCATCATCAAAAGCCTTGGCCGTGTTGGCCGCATCCTGGCCCGTCATGCTATCCACGACGAACAGCGTCTCAACAGGTGAAATACCGGCGTGCAGCTGTTTAATCTCATCCATCAGCGCCGCATCGATATGGAGGCGGCCAGCCGTATCAACAATCAGCACATCGATAAACTGCCTGCGCGCCTGGTCCAAGGCAGCCTTGGCAATGGCCAAAGGCTGCTGCAGTGTGGTGCTGGGAAAGAACTCTGCCTCTACTTCCGCAGCCAGGGTCTTTAGCTGGTCGATAGCTGCCGGTCGATAGATATCGCAACTCACCACCATGACCGACTTTTTCTGGCTCTGTTTCAACCAACGGGCCAGTTTTGCCACGCTGGTGGTTTTACCCGAACCCTGAAGGCCCGCCATCAGGATCACTGCCGGCGGCTGGGCGGCCAAATTCAGGCGCTCATTGGCTTCGCCCATAATCCTGATCAGTTCATCGTTGACAATTTTGATCAGCACCTGGCCGGGAGTGAGGCTCTTCATCACCTCTTCACCCAGAGCCTTCTCTTTAACCTGCTCAACAAATTCACGAACAACCGGCAGGGCCACGTCCGCTTCCAGCAGCGCCATACGGATCTCCCGCATGGTCTCCTTGATGTTGTCTTCGGTTAGCCGACCCTGACCGCGCAGCTTATTGAGTACACCGCCCAGCCGATCTGTGAGATTGTCAAACATGCTTTAACCCAGCCTCTCGCCTTGAATTTGCCGTATTATATATGGAAACTACGCCCCCCGTGCCACTGATCCGGATCACCCGGGCATAGCTTTCTGCAAAATGTCCGATTACGGGCGAACTCTGCCCATTCGGGCTAGTCAGGGCAAGGGTAGATATGCGATTATCTCGCCCAATATGAACCATACTATTGTCGCTTTTCTTGCTATTGCCTGCTACCTCATCAGCGGCACCACCATCGCTGTCCGACTCTTTTCAGATCGGACGGGAAAGACCCTCCCCCGCTATTTCGGCATTGTGATAGGCATGCTAGGTGTCGTGCTGCACGCATTCCTGCTGTATCAGAGCATGAACACGGAAGGCGGTCTGAATTTCAACTTCTTTGGCGCCTCCTCCCTAATCGCCTGGACCATCATACTGCTACTGATGCTATCGGCACTGACCAAGCCGGTCGAAAACCTGGGCATCACGCTACTGCCGCTGGCTGCCTTGACCATCGCGCTCGATATGCACTTCCCGGCAAACCATATTCTGGCGGCTGACTCGCCCTGGGCGTTGCGCATTCATGTGCTGATCTCCCTCCTGGCCTACAGCCTGCTGGCCATGGCAAGTGTACAAGCCATCCTGTTGGCCATTCAGGACTATCATCTGAGACATCGCCACCCGGGCGGTTTTATTCGCGCACTGCCCCCCCTACAGACCATGGAGGCGCTGCTTTTTGAGATGATCGGCTTGGGGTTTATCCTGCTTACCGTGGCGCTGTTAAGCGGTTTCGTATTTTTGGATGATCTGTTTGCGCAACACTTGGCGCACAAAACCATACTGTCGATTGCCGCCTGGTTGGTGTTTGGCACCCTGCTTTGGGGACGCCATCGATCCGGCTGGCGTGGCCAGAAAGCGCTCATATGGACGTTGGCAGGATTTGCCGTGCTGATGTTGGCCTATTTCGGTAGCAAGTTTGTGTTGGAGATCGTGATTAAGGTCTGATGCAAGCAAGCGGTCTATCTAGCGGCGCGACGTGTCCCAATAAGCCTTGGTAGCGACTCGTCCCTGGCTCAATTTCCCCAGCGTTTCTCTTATCTCCATCTGCTGATCTCCTGCCAACTGGAGAATCTGCTTATCCAACGCAAGAATCGTCCGGATCTGCTCGCTCACCTGCCGCTCATCCAGGCCATGCGGGTCCAACGGGAAACAGTTCTCTATCTGGTCATCCCGGAGCTGCTGCAATGCTGTCAACTGATCCCACTCGCCCTGCTGTGCGAGGGAGAGCATCTTCTGACTCAGCAGAACAATTTGATCGAGCATTAAAGTTATACAGCCGTCTTACGGCTCTCGGCCTCAAGCTGACCTGGAATCACATCCCACGCGGACTTGACTTCCAGTAGCAGGGATGCAACTTCATCTAGTATCGCGGGATCGTTCTTTGCCCCGGACTCGCCGAGTCTGCGTACCATATAATCGTACAAGTCGTCTAAATTCTGCGACAATTCTCCACCCGCCTCCATATCCAGGCTACTCTGCAACCCACTGATAATGGAGATAGCCCAACTGATATAGCGCCCTTTATCGGCCGGTTCATTACGCAACATATGCCCCTTTGCGGCGGCAATCTTATCCAGAGCACCTTCCATCAGCATCTGGACAAGACGGTGAGGCGTGGCATCTTCAACACCTGAAGAGACACTGACACTCTTGTAGTGGGAGAGTGCACTGTTCACCCGCGATTTTGCCATTATTTACTCCTAATCCGGAATGTTTTGTTTTATCTATGATTTCTTGCTAAACAGATTCGGCAAATTTGCCAATTGGTTAGTTAAATATGAACTGGTTGTCGTCAATTGCGACATCAGCGCATCCAGGGCAGTATATTGACTACGCAATCTCGCCTCGGTTGAGACCAGTCGCCTGCTTAGGGAGTCCCGGCTCTGCTCAATGCTGTCTATCCGATTGTTGGCGTTGTCCACCATGCCGTCAAGCACACCGCCAGACTTCAAGAAGCCGTCCAGCATGGTGTCCATACGTGCGGCAAATCCATTGGTTTCATCAGTAAAGAAACTGATGACATCATCCAGTTGATCTTCTAACGCTGTCGTCAACGTATCACTATCCGAGGCAATGGTGCCCTTATTGGTGCCGCCGATCTCGTAAACACTGGCGATACCCAATTCGGCTGCATAATTGATGCTACCCGAAACACCCGCTTTGCTGTTAAACACGTTGCGCATTTGAGTCTGAATATTATTGACGATGCTGTTCCCCTGCAGGGAACTACTTGCCAGATCGGCAAGCGTGGTCTGCGCTTCATTGAAGGCTTTGACAAAGGCCGTCACCGCACCATTTACTGACGACGTATTGTTATCAATCGTTGCCGTCGCGCTGCCGGTACTTTTCAGCGTCATGGTCAGTCCAGAAACCACATCACTTATGGTATTCGAACTGCGCGTAACCGCGACGCCATCCACCGTCAACGAGGCGTCAAGCTCTGCGTCAGAAGCGATCAATACATTGTTGGCATCGGTGTTAATCGTAGCAAGATTAAAAGTCCCGGCGGTAATTGCGCCGCCATAGGAGAGCTGGATACGCTTGTCGTAACCCATATCTTTGGCGGTGAGAACCAGCGTCTGATTGCCGCTATCACCGGTAATAATACCAGCTGTAATATTGGTGGTATTTTCATCGACATTAATGGCGGCCTGAATCTCGCTCAACGTCATCGCAGTGGAAAGGTCGAGCGTAAAGCTGGTGCCGTCAACTGTGAGGGTTAATTCATCACCGGCTCCACCGCCAAAGGTCGTCGCACTGGAAAACTCATCTGACGCCATTTTATGGCGCTGGGCCAGCCGATTTACTGTGACGTCATAAGAAGAGGCAACGGCCGTCGTATCGGCCGAAGTGGTAAATATGTCCGTATCAGACGAGCTGGCATTTTTCGCCTGAAAGGTAGCGGTATCCTTCAGTTTATCCAGGCTGGTCTGCAGTGATGAGAGGATACTTTTGATCGAACCGAAGGAGGAGATTTCCGCCTGAACCGTTGCTTCCTTCTGATCCAGCTTCAGCAGCGGCTCCTGTTCAATAGCCATCAACTGGGTGATGATCGAATTGACATCCAATCCCGAGCCGATACCTGCTGACGATATGGCCATGCCGGCCTCCTGTTAATGCTTCAAATCAATTGATAATACGGACATCCCTGTCCGTATCACGTCATGCCTTACCCTGAAATAGCAGAGAGATTCCTGCATTACCACTATTAAATATAGCTTCGCTCGTCTCCTTGAGCCGTTTCTGCATATCCAGCACTTCTTCAGAGGGGATACTTCTGACCATCTGCCCAGACTCCTTGTCTATGACTTTAATAACGGTCTTCCCACTCTCTTCATCTACCGAAAACTCCAGTTTACGCTGTACAGATTGCGCGAACTCATTCAACTGCTCAACGGCCTTGTCGAGTTTTTGCCCATCCGCAGCCGTAGATTGGCGTTTAGCTGCTTTCGCCTCCTTACTGGGCGAGATATGAGCAACCGGTACCACTCTTTCGATATCCGAACTCTCCCGCACCCTTCCGGCACTACTTGCAGCTCCTTTTGCTTGGGCAACTACACCGCCCAACATACTCTGAGAGATTTCATTTACCATGGCTATCACCTATTAACTTGGCATGGGGCTCAGTCAAACTAAGCCCCATGCCAGTTCCATGTTACTGGAGGAGTGACAACACGCTCTGCGGCAGCGCGTTAGCCTGTGACACCATGGCCACGCCCGCCTGCTGCAGAATCTGCGAACGTGTCAGCTCTGCCGTCTCCGCGGCAAAATCCGCATCACGAATACGTGAACGGGCCGCCGAGAGGTTCTCTGCCGTAGCGCCCAGGTTGGAGATAGTGGTGCTAAAGCGGTTCTGCACCGCACCTAAATCCGCCCGCAGGCTCGAGACCGTTGCCAGCGCCGCATCAATAATATTGATCGCCGTATTGGCACCCGAAGCGGTACCTACATCCACCGAACTCAACAGCTGGGCGGTTGAGCCCACGGCTGTATTGGCGGCCACATTCAAAATACTACCCGCACCCACGGCAATACTGGACGAAACCGAGAAGGTGCTGTTGGAGTTGAAGTCGACACGGCCGGTTACGATGGTGCTGTCGGCCGCGCCCTGGGTCAGGGTCTCCGGATCCGAACCGATAGCGGTGGTGCCCACCACTGCCGTAGCACTCGCGGTGGAGTGATCGAAGTTTTCGATATTGATGTTTTTACCGTCCGCCTGACTCAGGGTCATGGTGGCGCCATTGGAGACCGCGGTGATACCGGTAGTACCGCTCACCTTGTTGATCTCGGTGGCCAGCGCATCCCAGTCAGTCGTAGTAATGGCTGCAGAAACGGTTGAAGTCGTACCACCGCTACCAAGGGTAAGGGTTACAGTACCGTTTGCGGAGAGGGTTCCAAGGGTCGCAGTAGTGGAGGCATCTGCCGTTACGCCGGTGCTACTGCTGATAGTGTTGATACCGGCAGCGATAGCAAAGGCACTGTCACCCGCAGTGGTGGTGTGGGTAGCGGAACCCAAGGTACCGGACACGGTGATCGTCTGGGCGGTTGCCAGCGGAGACGTAACACCCGCCAGGGTGGTAGCCGAAGTACCGGTCGCCGTGGTACCGAAATCAGCGGTGGCATTGGTTGCCGCCACGGTATTGTTGGCCAGATCGGAGCCGGAAGCACCGGAGATCGTCACGTTGATGGTCTGGTTGGCGTTTGCACCCACCTGGAAGCTCTGAGCGGTAAAGGTACCGTCCAGCAGCTTCAGGCCGTTGAATTCCGTGGTACTGGCTACCCGGTCAATCTCCTGTTTCAGCTGATTGACCTCAGCCTGCAGGGCGGCACGGTCGGAGGCGGAGTTCGTGGAGTTGGCGGACTGCAGGGCCAGCTCACGGATACGCTGCAGACTGTTTGAGGTTTCGGCCAAGGCACCTTCTGCGGTCTGGGCCAGTGACACACCGTCATTGGCGTTTCGGATAGCCTGATTCAGACCCCGGATCTGGGCGGTCATCCGCTCGGAAATGGCCAGACCGGCGGCGTCGTCTTTCGCGCTGTTAATACGCAGACCGCTTGAGAGACGCTGGATAGAGGTCGCCAGGGATTCCTGGGATTTATTCAGATTCCGCTGGGAATTCAGCGACATGATATTGGTATTAATGACTTGTGCCATTGTCTTGCTCCTTATTCCCCTTTAGCTACCGCCTGGGTGCCCTCGGGGTCAGGTTAATATTTAGCGGATATACCGGAGTCTTGATCTGGTATTCACCGCCTCCGATGTCTGTAACGGCCATACTCGTGGATTCTTTAAGTGAAATAGCAAAAAATCGTGAGAAGACAGTCACAATACAGTCCATTCCATTTTTTCCCATTGGTTACAAATAGTTAACTGCCATTTGTCAGCTAAATCCCTCCTCCGGATGACCTCACGCCATCCGGAGGAGGGACCCTGTTACCACCCTTCAAACACCCCGTCATCGGATCACCTGGGTGCTGGAAGAATCACCATTCAGCAGGATCAAATATTCAATAACCCTCTGTTTTGCCTATTATTGCTGGAGCAGCGACAGCACGCTTTGCGGCAACGAATTCGCCTGCGCAACCATGGCCACACCGGCTTGTTGCAAGATCTGTGAACGGGTCAGCTCTGCCGTCTCCGCCGCAAAATCCGCATCACGAATACGTGAACGGGCCGCCGAGAGGTTCTCGGCCGTGGCGCTCAAATTGGAGATGGTGGTAGTAAAACGGTTCTGTATTGCACCCAGATCCGCCCGAATACCGGAAACCGTCGCCAGCGCCGCATCGATGATATTGATCGCGGTATTGGCCCCGGCGGCCGTACCCACATCCACCGTACTCAACAGCTGGGCGGTCGAACCCACAGCCGTATTGGCAGCCACATTCAAGATACTGCCCGCCGTATTTGCAATACTGGAGGAGACCGAGAAGGTGCTGTTGGAGTTGAAGTCGACCCTACCCGTTACGATCGTGCTATCAGCCGCGCCCTGGGTCAGGGTCTCCGGATCCGATCCGATAGCCGTGGTACCCACCACAATTGTGGCACTGGCGGTGGAGTGATCGAAGTTTTCGATATTGATATTTTTACCATCCGCCTGACTCAAGGTCATGGTGCCGCCGTTGGAGACAGCGGTGATACCGGTAGTACCGCTCACCTTGTTGATCTCGGTGGCCAACGCATCCCAGTCGGTCGTGGTAATGGCTGCGGAAATGGTAGAGGTCGTGCCGCCACTGCCCAGCGTCAGAGAAACTGTACCGTTAGCCGACAGACTGCCCAGGGTCGCAGTATTGGAGGCATCCGCCGTCACACCCGTGCTGCTGCTAATCGCATTGATTCCGGCTGCAATGGCGAAGGCACTGTCACCCGCGGTGGTGGTGTGGGTGGCGGAACCCAGGGTACCGGATACGGTAATGGTCTGGGCGGTTGCCAACGGTGACGTAACACCGGCCAGGGTGGCGGCTGAAGTACCGGTTGCGGTGGTACCGAAGTCGACCGTTGAATTGGTTGCCGCCACAGTATTGTTGGCCAGATCGGAACCGGAAGCACCCGCCATGGTGACATTGATGGTCTGATTGGCATTGGCGCCTACCTGGAAGCTCTGAGCGGTAAAGGTACCGTCCAGCAGTTTCAGACCGTTGAATTCCGTGGTGCTGGCGACCCGGTCAATCTCCTGTTTCAGCTGGTTGACCTCAGCCTGCAGAGCGGCACGGTCGGAGGCGGAGTTCGTGGAGTTGGCGGACTGCAGGGCCAGCTCACGGATACGCTGCAGACTGTTTGAGGTTTCGGCCAAGGCACCTTCTGCGGTCTGGGCCAGTGACACACCGTCATTGGCATTTCGGATAGCCTGATTCAGACCCCGGATCTGAGCGGTCATCCGCTCGGAAATGGCCAGACCGGCGGCGTCGTCTTTCGCGCTGTTGATACGCAGACCGCTTGAGAGACGCTGAATCGAGGTCGCCAGGGATTCCTGGGATTTGTTCAGATTCCGCTGGGAATTCAGCGACATGATATTGGTATTAATGACTTGTGCCATTGTCTTGCTCCTTATTCCCCTTTAGCGGCCACTTCGGTGCCCACCTGCTCAGGTTGATGATTAAAATTCAAACCGGTCTGAACGTTGCTGCATTCCCACTACCGGTGTCTCGCCTATAGTCTCCATTTGCCAATGCCGCTGTTCGCCGCCCCCGTTTAGAGGTAGTTGAACAGGGAGAGACCTTTCACCTTCACATACGCCTGTTGAGACGCCTGCAGGGCGACCATTTGGCTTTCAAAGCGGGTGATGGCCTCGGCATAGTCAAGGTCCCGCTCCTCGGAGCGGTGCTTTTCCAGTGCCAAAAGCAGATCTTCATTCACCGATGTCTGCTCCTCGATCGCGTTGAGCCTACCGCCCACAGAGGTCCTCACTTCGATCAGGTTATCCATCGCCAACTGCACATCGGTGATATAACGCGTGACTGAATTCCCCGACTCCAGCTCCGTGGCCAAGAGATCAAGGGTCTCGAAGATGCTCCGGTTGGAGGTCACCGGTGCTGTGGTACCGGCCGTCAAACCGGTATTGGCGGTGGTCGCAGAACCGGAAAGCGCGACGGTGATGCCGGTACCACCCACTGCGGTAAGCGTCAGGGTGGTGGCGGTGGCATTCTCGGCTGTCACCCCGGTTTGATCACTGATGGCGTTAATGGCATCACGTAACTGGGTGGCCCGATCGGTGGGGTTCACCGCTGCCGGCAAGGCGCCAATGCTGATTGCACCGTAGCCGTTGCCGCCATCGATGGTGATTTCCCCATCCAAAATGGCCGGGGGCACCGCTGTGGTGGCAGCGATGGTAGTTACCGTGGTGATCGGGCCGGTTGCGACACTCATAAAGGTGTCAAAACCGTTGTCACCATCCGCCACGGTGCGCCCTGGGGCAATCTGTAATTCCCGCTGACCACTATCGCCGCTGTAGGTATACACACCGGCACTGTAGGAGAAGGGTCGATTGCTGGATTGATAGCCGGCGAATACATACTCGCCGTTGCTGTCCTTGGTATTGGCAATGGAAAACAGCTCATCACGCAGTTGCCTGATCTCGGAAGCAATGGCGGCCTTATCCGTAACGGTCAGCACATCGTTGTTGCCCTGCACAGTCAGCTCACGAATGCGCTGCAACAGGTTGGTAGCGCCGGTCAAGGCACCCTCCTCCGTCTCCAGCCGTGAAGTGAGCAGGTCGATATTGCTCTGATATTGACCCAGGGTTTCCACCGCGCCATTGAGACCCAGCACCCGGGCGGCACTGGCCGGATCATCGGCCGGGGTCAAGACACGTCGACCGGTCGAGAGTTGCAATTGCGTGTCGCTCACCTCGCTCTGCTGTCTGAGCATGGCACTGAGGTTGCGTTCATTGGCCATCTGGGTTGAGATGCGAATCATAATTACCTCCGAACCGCCCCGATCAATGTGTCAAACAGGGTATTCGAGACCGTAATCACCTGTGCCGCCGCCTGGTAAGCCTGTTGGAACTTGATCAAATCCGCCGCCTCTTCATCCAGGTTCACCCCGCTGACCGACAAGAGCGCATTTTTGTGGCGCTCCCGCAAACCGTCGGTGGCATTGAAGTTGACCTCGGCCTGGTGGGTTTTTGAACCAACGTCCGAGACCAACTGGGCATAGGTTTCCTGAAACGTTGCGATCTCCTGAGCACCGCCGGTTTGGCCCAGCAATGTATTGCTGGTCTGCAGGTCGGACATCTTCAGGGCATTTCGGTTATCCCCGACACCACCGGTGTTGTTTTCAATCACGAAACGGTCACCGGATGTAGGCGTGCCGCTGATGGTAAAACTCATGCCGCCGTATGCCGCAAAGGTGAAACTGGCGCCATTGCTCTGGGTGGTGGGATCGTAAGCCAGGGTGCCGCCCGGTCCGCCGGTTACGGTAAAACCGGGACCACCAAGATTTGCGGTGGGACTCCACTCCAGGGTGATGGTGGCCGGTGCGGCCAACGGAAGATTCGTGGTATTGGTGTAGTCGGGTTGGGTGATCGCACCACTACCCAGGTTGGGACCGCCTCCCGAATTGGTTGAGACATTGGCCCGTATCGGTCCCGCCGCCGCGACAGTACGCGGATCGGTGATCAGCATGGTCAAGTCATTGGCCGCATTCCGGGTCGGCTGGATCAGGAATGTATCGCCGGCTGTCGCCGCTGCCGAGATAGTGACCGTGATACCGTCAATCTCGGCAGTGGTGTAAGGGTACACACCGCCGGTGTTGATGGTGGTCACCTGTCCATCCGACAGTCGCGTCATGGTGAACTGATTGGCCACCGTCGTCGCTCTCAGTTCGTAATCGCTGGCCGTCAAATTTCCCGTGTCGACATAGGCTGAGGTGACCGTGGCACCGCCGGTATTGTTGGCGTTGGCCAACACGCCAACACTGTGGGGGGCAAAAAACTGTCCGCCAAAATTACCGTTCAGATCCAACCCTTGCTGATGCTGGGTGTTGACACGGTCGGTCATACCGATCGCCACCAATCCCAACTGATTGACAGCCGGCTGCAGGATCTGGTCGCGGAAATTGAGTAACCCCGCTATCTCACCACCGGATAATTGCTCGGTAATGACCTGGGTACCCGATACGTTGGTAAACGCGATATCACGCTGACTGGGGTCGGCGCTGCTGTTGACGGCAGACAGCGTCGCATGGCTTCCGTCGATCACCAACGCCTGTCCCTTGCCGATGAACACATTCAGTGCGCCATTGTCTTGCTCAACAGTCGCAATGCCCACCAACTTGGAGAGGTCATTGAGCAGCACTTCGCGCTGGTCTAACAGATCATTAGGCGTGCCGCCACCTGAGGCACCGATAGCCTCGATAATGGACTGATTGACCTTGGCGATGGAGTCTGCGAGCCCGGATATCTCCGTCGCCACATCATCCAGTTCCTGATTCAACTCCGTGTTCATATCGACAAACTGCCGACTCAGGTCGTGGTAACGATTCACCATCGAGCCCGCTTCCGAAATCAGCACCTGTCGGGTTGAGATCGAGGCCGGATCGTCTGCCACGACCTGCATGGCATCAAAAAAATCCTGGATAGCCGGGTCCAGGCCGATGTTGGGATCGGCCAGGAGATTATCGATGCGGCTGGCGTGATCGAAATAGGACTCCATTTCCGAGGCGGTGGTTTGCGCCGTACGCATCTGGGTCGCCAAAAATTCATCGTACAGCCGCTGCACCTGGGTGACTTGAACACCGGAACCGAGATACCCGACACCGCTGAGTTGGGGAATTCTGGTGGCGACGTTAACCCGTTGACGGCTGTATCCCTCGGTGTCCGAATTGGCAATATTGTGCCCGGTCGTCGTCAGCGAACGCTGAAACGCCAATAACCCGGAAGTACCAATGTTGAGTAAGTCTGCCATCTGATAGTCCTGGTCGCCCTAGCGACCGTTGGCCAGCCATTGCGTTAGATTGATAAATTTCATAGCGACTCGATCTCCCCGGCCTTGAGCTTATCCAGTGCCTTGGTCATTTCCGAGCCATTCAGTACCGCATTGATTTTATTCGCATAATCCGGATCGGTTGCATAACCGGCCCGCTGCAATTCGTTAAAGAAAGCCGCGCTGTCATCAGTCACTTCTAGCGCCTCGCTATAGCGCGGATTCGATTGCAGAAAATCCACATAGTCATGAAAACTGTCCCGCAGCGATTCATAGGATCTGAAGACATCGCGTTTTTTCACTGCGGTACCGGCTTCGTATTCCAGGGTATTCACGCTCACCCGGTCGCCGCCCCAGCGACGATCCGCCTTGATGCCAAACAGGTTATTGGCCGGCGCACCTTCGGCGGTACCCATCAGTTGTTTACCCCAGCCTGTCTCCAGTGCCGCCTGCGCCAACAGCGCCTGCGGCTTAATGCCTATCAGCCCCGCCGCTTCCGTAGCCAGCGGCCAGAGTTGCTCGATAAACTCTTGCGGACTCCATTGCCGTGGATCCGTCTGCCCTTGCAGCGTGGTCACCGCTGCTAGCGGGTTATTTTTTTCGTTCTCTGTACGACCGGTTTTGCTAACCCCATCAGCCGCCGCAACACTGTCACCCCTATTGACTGAGGTGTTGGCTGCTGGCGATGTGCGGTACATCTTTACCGCCATGGCCAGCCGTCGATACTCTTCGATCGTTTTCACCGGCAGGGTCGCGCCACCCTCTGCATCGGGCTCGGCACCACCCAATTGCCGTTTGATCACATCCGCCAGACCTATGCCGCCACTCTCGGAAAGCTGGATCGACAGTTGTTTATCGTACATATCGCGATAGAACAGGCTCTGTTCACTGTCCATCAATCCTTCACCCAGACTGGCCTGGCGCATCGTCTTCAGCATCTGCTGCACAAACATTGATTCAAACTGGCGCGCCACTTCATCCAGCGCCCCTTTGGAATCCTCAGACGCCTTGACCTTGAGCGCCATCAGCCCATCCATATTGGTGTAGATTGAGGCGCCGGCCAGATCCATCAGATCACCACCAGCTCGGCCTTGAGAGCACCGGCCTGTTTTAGGGCTTCGAGAATCGCCACCAGATCGGAAGGTGCAGCGCCAACCTGGTTCACCGCCCTGACCACTTCGTTAAGCGTGACCCCCGGATTGAACAGGAACATGCGACTGCCCCCTTCGGCAATATTGACATCCGAGCGAGGCACGACCGCGGTGGTGCCACCTGAAAGCGCTTCAGGCTGGGAAACCTGTGTATTTTCACTAATGGTCACGGTCAGGCTGCCGTGAGAGACCGCCGCGGGTGAAACGTGGACCTGGTTACTGATCACCACCGTGCCGGTACGGGAGTTGACCACCACCCGGGCCGCCATCTCGCCCGGATCAACCGGCAGGTTTTCAATCAGCGAGACAAAGCTGACCCGCTGGCCGGGATCGATCGGCATATTCACCCTGATCGAGGTCGCATCCAAGGCGCGTGCGGCACCCGGGCCGATCGCCTTATTGATCGACTCAACTACCCGGTTTGCCGTCGTAAAATCACCTTCATGCAGATTGAGCGTCAGGAAAGTCCCCTGATTGAAACCGGAGGTGACGGTGCGCTCTACTGTCGCACCATTGGGAATACGTCCCACGCTGGGAATATTGATGGTAATACTGGAACCGTCGGCACCGGAGGCACTCAATCCGCCCACCAGCAAATTACCCTGGGCAATGGCATAGACACGGCCATCGGCACCCTTTAACGGCGACATCAACAAGGTGCCTCCACGCAGACTCTTGGCATCACCGATTGAGGATACCGTGACATCGATCTTTTGCCCCGGTTTGGCAAACGCCGGCAAATCGGCATTGATAGTCACCGCCGCGACGTTCTTCGGTTTGATCTGGGTACCGGGAGGGACCACGATACCCAACTGGGTGAGCATGCTTTTCAGACTCTGTTCGGTAAACGGCGCGGCACTGCTTTTATCACCGGTACCATTCAGCCCCACCACCAGGCCATACCCCAGAAGTTGGTTGGTACGCACACCGGCGATGGCCGCCAGATCCTTGATCCGCTCGGCCTGGGCCAAGCCGGAGAAGAGCAGCATTAACGACAACAGGCTGACGAACATACCGGAGCGAGCTTTAGCAGAATAGCATGTTGCTGATTTCATAGCCGCCACCTAAAACGGGAACAGAGCGCTGACGAAGAATTTCGCCAACCAGCCCATTACATTGGAATCTGCAACCGGTCCGTCACCGACATAAACGATGGTCGGATCAGCCAGACGTGTGGAAAGTACCGTATTGGTCGCATCGATATCCGCCGGGCGCACAATACCCGACACCCTGACGTACTCGTTACCCTGGTTGATGCCGATGCGCTTTTCACCGCGCACCATCAGGTAACCGTTGGGCAGTACTTCGACCACGGTCACGGTGATGTTGCCGGTCAACTCATTATTCTGGGCGCTATCCCCCTCGCCGGAGAAATCATGTTCTGACTCCAACGAGAACCCGAGGTTGTTGTCGGAGTTGCTCGCCAGCGGCAGCAGTCCCGGCGTATTGAACTGAGGTGTTGAACCGAGCAAGGTCGGATTGGTGACGCTGTTACTGTTGGATTTTTTCGCCGCCGTTGTGGCCGCCTTCTTCGCATCGGTCTTCTCATCCAGTTCGATAGTCAGCATGTCGCCCACGCGACGCGCCCGCATATCTTCAAACCAAGACTGCTCGTAGCCGGCTTGATAGATGGCACCGTTACCGATGGGAGCCGGTGCCGAGACCACCGGACGCACGGGCGCATAAGCGGGGTCACGCACCGGGGCGGTATTGCAACCGGCCAGACCGGCGGCGGCCAGTGCCAACAAGGTGAGAGTGAAAAGCCGACTTATCATTTTATCCACCTACCGTTAGAGCTGATTGCTCACATAGGCCAGCATGTCATCGGTCGTGGCGATCGCCTTGGAGTTCATCTCATAGGCACGCTGGGTCTCGATCATGTTGACCATCTCTTCCACCACATTCACATTGGAGCTTTCCAGCGAGCCTTGCACCACGCTACCCAGCCCATCAACGCCGGGAGACGCCGTGGTGGCGGTACCGCTGGCGGCGGTCTCGCGGAACAGGTTCTGACCGACCGCTGTCAATCCGGTCGGATTGACAAAATCAGCCAACTCAATGGTACCGATCTGTGTCGGTGTGCTGCTGCCGGAAACCAGCGCGGAGACCACGCCGTCTGTGCCGACCGTAATACTCAGGGTATTGGCCGGAACGGTAATCGCCGGTTCCAGGGCGTAACCGTTGTTGTCTACGATCTGTCCATCGGCACTCATGCCAAACGAACCGTCACGGGTGTAAACAATCGAGCCATCCGGATGCAGTATCTGGAAAAAACCCCGGCCCTCGATAGCCATATCCAGCGAATTACCGGTCTGCATGATATTGCCCTGAGTATGCAATTTCTGGGTGGCTACGGTGCGCACACCGGTACCCAGCGCCAGACCCGATGGCAACTGCGTATCCTGCGACGATTGCGCACCTACCTGCCGGATATTTTGATAAATCAGATCTTCGAATGACGCACGATCTCGTTTGAAACCGGTGGTGCTGACATTGGAAAGATTATTGGATATGACCGACATGCGGGTCTGCTGTGCATCCAATCCTGTTTTTGCTATCCAAAGTGCGGGATACATGGGGCGTCATCCTCTATCGTTACTGTTCATTCACTACTGAGTCGTATTGCAAACTGCTTGCCAACTTTTAACCCATTCGCATGATGCTGGCGGATGACTCGTCAGTCTGCTCAGCCATTTTCATCATCTTGACTTGCATCTCGAAACGACGCGCGAAATCGATCATATCCACCATCGAATCGACAATGTTGACATTGCTGCTCTCCAGCGAACCGGTTGCCAGCTGTACCGCCGCATCGGGCTCCAGTAACTGCCCGTCCTGCTGGCGCATCAAGCCATCAGCGCCCTTTTCCATTCCATCCAGAGAGGGTGCAACCATCTTGATTTGGTCAATTTCTGCCAACTCACCCGCTCCCTGTCCCAGCGGGCGGATGGAGATGGTACCGTCAGATGCTATTTCGATTTTCTCTGCCGGCGGGATGGCGATCGGCCCGCCATTGCCGATGACCGGCAAACCGTTGCCGGTCGTCAACAGGCCGTTGGCATCGACTTTCAGATCACCACGACGGGTGTAGGCCTCACTGCCATCGCGTGACTGAACGGCAAACCAACCATCACCATTGATCGCCACATCGAGATCCCGTCCGGTATGCACAATGGCACCGTGCTTGAAATCGACGCCTGGCCGTTCGCTCATGCCATAGACGCGTGTGGGATAACCATCGCCAAACACCGGCATACTGCGAAACTGCTGCAGATCGGCCAAAAAACCGGGGGTGCTGGCATTCGCCAAATTGTTGCTGTTATTGGTCTGCGCCAGCAACGTCTCTTTGGCCCCACTCATCGCAACAAATAACATGCGATCCATTGTCTTCTCCTAATACGATTTCAATTGCGTGGGCACAAAAAACGCGCCCACCCTACCTCTCTTAACGGATGTTGATGATCGTCTGGGTAATCGTGTCCGCGGTGGTGATCACCTGCGCATTGGCCTGGAAATTACGCTGTGCGGTAATCAAATTGACCAACTGTTCAGCGATATCCACATTCGAATTTTCCAAGCCGCCGGACTGAATCAGACCGAAGCTGGACGTCCCTGCTTCACCCATCTGCACATTGCCCGAGGTAAAGGTTTCCGCCCAACTGGTGTCACCCAACTGACGCAGGCCCTGCGGATTATTAAACTTGGCCAATGCCACTTTACCCAATGCGGTGGACTGCCCGTTGGTAAAGCGCGCAAATACCACGCCGGTGCTATCGATATCGACACCGCTGAGCCGACCCGGAGCATAACCGTCCTGGGTCAGGTTATTGACCGCAAAGGCCGACCCGAATTGGGTACTGTCGTTCATATCGAAACTCAGATTAAGCGCGGCTGCACCGGCAATGGGGAAGGCGTTATAGCCGATCAGACCGGTTGCGGAGACACTCCCCGAGCTGGTCACCAAGGCGCCCGAGGTATCAAAATTTACCGTAGCGCTGGGGTAGGTTGCCGAAGAGGGTGCCGCTGTCGAATTGGTCGTGGGCGTAACAATACTGCCATCTATAGTGGTATAGACATGCCACTGGTTGGCAACCGTATCCGACTCCCTAAAGTACATGGTCATGGTGTGTGCCGTGCCCAGTGAATCGTAGACCGTCGTGGAGGTTGAGTTGTCGTAGGTGGTCGATACCGTGGGATCAAACAAGGTTGCCGCCGCCGTGGCTGTATTACTGGCATCCAGATTCACCGCTACCGTCGCACTGGTGGTAGCAGAGGGCGTGCCGGAGAGCGTCGGGAGCTGCAAATCGGTGGTGGAGCCGGTATTGAAACTGGTCCCGCTGGTCCCGATCGGAGCAAACACTTGCAACCGGTCATTGGTGTGGTTGACCACATAGCCGTCCCGGTCCACCGTATAGGCGCCAGCCCGGGTATAGGAGATATTTCCCGCCGCGTCCTGAAGGGTAAAAAATCCTTCGCCATTTAATGCCAGATCCAGGTTGCTGGCGGTAAAGTTGATATTTCCCTGGCTGAACTGCTGCGCCACGCGGCTGACACGCACGCCACGTCCAGAGGAGGTGGTACTCACATCCTGCAGCGAATTGGCATAGATGTCGGCAAACTCGGCACGGGATTGCTTGAACCCGTTGGTAGCAGAGTTGGCGATATTGTGACCGGTGACCTGCAGGTCGGTAGATGCGGCATCAAGTCCGCTCAATGCAATGCGAAAAGGCATACTCTATCTCCTCATTAATTAATCAGCGGATTTCTGCTATAGAACTGAACGAAACCGGGCCCAGGCCGGCAAGATTTACCGAGAGTCCCTGCCCCACACCGCCAATGCTGACGCTGTCAATCTTGGCTTCCAGCAAGGTGTAGGGTGATACGGTTTCACCGTCCACTTCGGCGAGTGCTTCGACCGTGTACTGTCCGGGCGCGACCGCTTCTCCGTTCTCATCCAGGCCATTCCAAGTGAAACTCACCTCACCCTTTGACTGGGTTCCCAGTTTGATCTCCTTGACCAAGGCACCCGAGGCATCGGATATCCTAACGGTCACGTCGCTGGCAGATTCAGTAACACCCACTACACCCTTGATCGAGCCACCTGTTTCCAAATTGCCCGTCGTGACCGGTACCAGCACGGTGCGGCCGACAAGATTGGATGCCTGCAGTGCTTGGCCCGAAATCATCGAATCCGAAAAGCTCGAGAAAGAGCCATTCAATTCATCAATTCCAGAAACCGTGGCAAATTGTGAAATCTGTGTTGCCAGTTCACTGTTTTCCATCGGTTTGAAAGGATCTTGGTGGGTTAATTCGGTCACCATCAACTCGAGAAAATCCTCCAACTGAAGCTGGTCGGACTTCTGTGTTTCAAGTTCACGTGAAAGACCCAACGCTTGGTAAATCTGATTATTGCTGGTTGCATTGACGGTACTCATTCGGCGGCTCCTTTAATCACCTAAACGCAAGGTGGCAATCATTAACTGCTTGGCGGTGTTAACCACTTCGACGTTACTTTGATACGAACGGGAGGCAGATATCATATTGGCCATCTCCTCCATGACATTGACGTTGGGGCGAAAGATATAACCCTCTTCGTTGGCTTTGGGGTGATTCGGGGCATACTCCATACTCAGAGGAGCCTGACTCTCGACTACCCCCTTGACCTGAACACCCACAGCCGGTGCATCCGGGTTAAGTTGGTTCAGCAGCGCACTGAATACCGGCTGTCGGGCTTTATAGGTCTCTTCGATACTGCTGCTCACGCTATCTGCATTCGCCATATTGCTGGCCACAGTATTCAGACGTAGCGATTGCGCACTCATGCCAGAGGCGGCGGTATCGAATATCTTGAACATTGACATGATTATTGCCCCACTATGGCTTTCTTAAGGGTTTGAATAGAGCCGCTGAGGAAACGCAGACTGGTCTGGTACTGAATGGCATTTTCCGCATACGCGGTATGTTCCAGCTGGCTATCGACGGTATTGCCATCCAGGCTTGGTTGGCTGGGTATGCGGTAGGCCATCTCACTGGGAGAGATGACACCATTGTCCAGTGGAATATGGTTTTGGTGGGTCGTCCGCAGCGTGACAGATTGCGGCATCTCCTGGCGCAGTATTTCGCGAAAGTCAAAATCCCTCGCCTTATACCCCGGCGTATCCGCATTGGCGATATTACTGGCCAGTACCTCGGCACGCTTGGCATGTAGCTGCAAGGACTGGGCGTGAATTCCAAGTATTTTATCAAAGCTCATCGGTCTGCTTCCTGGTTCTTTATGCAAGGCAACAAGCAGACAACATGCCAAAACTCTATCTATTTGATTTTATTTGGATTTAACCGACATGAACTACGAAAAAAAAAAGAAGCGGCAAGCCCAGGCCGCCCTAGCGGCAAACGCTAACCGGAATCACAAAGTCGGGACACGATTGGCACCTCACGCGGCGCCCAGGGAGGGGAGGATTATTTCAAGCGGTAGGCGATGCCACCCATTTTACTGACCATTTCAAAACGGTCGGTATGGGCGGAGAGAGACTCGGTCGAACCCAAAAACAGATAGCCTCCGGGATTCAGGGAGCGGGCCATTCGGTTGATAATGTCGCGCTTCTGATCGCTGGAGAAATAGATCAACACGTTGCGGCAGAAAATCACGTCAAACCGCCCCATCAATTCATAGCCTTTGGTCAGGTTCAGCTCTCGAAAACTGACGCGTTGCCTGATCTCTGGCCTGACTTCCAGACAATCACCATTGGCCTTAAAATAGCGATTTTGTTGCTCCAGGCTTAAACCGCGGGACGATGAGAGCCCACAATAGATCCCCTTTTTTGCTTCTGCCAAAACAGTTGAAGAGATATCGGTGGCAATTACCTCAACACCACCAGAGAGCGCCCCGGGGTTCGCCCGTTGGTAGTCCTGTACCACCATACTTAGATTGTAGGGTTCCTGGCCATAAGAACAGGCGGCGGACCAGATCCGCATCGACCGACCCGAACGGGCCTTTATCTCCGGACAGATCAGATCCTGAAGCAAGCGAAAGTGGGACATATCACGAAACCAGAAGGTCTCGTTGGTGGTCATGGCGTCGATGATGCTGGTTCTGAGTCGCTGATTTCTGCCGCTGTTGAGTTGCCCCAGCAAATCCCCAACCGTAGCGATGCCATACTCACGCATCAGCCCGCCGAGACGGCTTGATACCAGGTACTCCTTCCCGGCACCCAAAACTATCCCGCAGGCATCTTCAAGAAACTTTTGAAACGCCTCGTAATCACCGTGTGACAGCATATTCCGGCCCGCTCGGCACTGAAGAATGGTTGTCCATTCTCGTTAATTGTTATTCAACCTTAATTTAAGTTATCAGGAGGAGAGCGCCTGAACTTCCAGCTTGTGCTGTTTAAGACGAGTTTGTACCACCCGGGCCAGCTCGTCCGGCTCAAATTTAGCTAAAAATGCATTAGCCCCCACCTTTTCGATCATGCTCTGATTGAACACCCCGCTTAACGAAGTATGGAGGATAACATGTAAATTGGCGAGTTCAGGATCCTTCCTTATTTCAGTAGTAAGGGTGTAACCATCCATCACCGGCATCTCCACATCGGAAATCACCAATGACAAAAAATTGGAAACCTTGCGTCCTTCATTGACCCAGGACTTCAATTGGTCCAGTGCTTGCTGTCCGTCGTTACAGACCGTGGTCATCACACCCAGTTTATCCAATACCCGTTTGACCTGATTTCTTGCCACGGAAGAGTCATCAGCGATCAAGACATGTTGCGTCTCATCGATGGCCTCCTCTTCGATGACGCCTTCCGAGACATCCTCCGGCACTGTAACAATCTCGCTAAGTACCTTCTCTACATCGATAATTTCCACCAGTTCATCGTCGACGCGGGTTACGGCCGTCATATAACTGCCCTTTGCCGCACCCTTCGGTGGAGGCAGAATATCGCCCCAATTCATATTAACGATCCGATCCACGGAGCCGACCAGAAATCCCTGCACCCGACGGTTATATTCGGTGATGATGACAAACCGGCCTTCGATATTTGCCAGAGGAGGCCCGCCAATCGCCTGGGAGAGATCCATCACCGTGATGGTTTTGCCGCGCATATTGGCGATTCCCCTGACAACCGGGTGGGAGCCCGGGAGTTGGGTCAGTGGCGGACACTGAATCACCTCTTGTACCTTAAACACGTTAATACCGAACCGTTGCCGGCCAGCCAGCCGGAACAGCAACAGTTCCAGTCGATTTCTACCCGCCAGTTTGGTTCGTTGATCAACACCGTCAAGGATACCGGCCATGTCTCACTCTCCGTTGTACGCTCTCTGTCAGATGTTAGCGACCCGGATACCCATTGCTTTAGAACAAGCCGCTGGTGGACGACCAGGACCTACCAATCGACCCTAACGCTCCTGCTATCAATATATATCAGGCATGGGATTTGCATATTTATCAAGGGCGGCAACTGATGGTAGCACATGAACCCATAGGTGAAATGATGTACAGAATAATCCTCTTCTCATGCATACGGTATTGCTGGCCGATCCTGCTTCTCGCCTGGCCCCTCTCGGCGAGACCGGATACTGACGCCCCAGTACAATCCCACGAAAGCATCCAGGCAGCAGCTGAACAGCACGTCTTGGATGACTTGGACCAGGCAGAGCAAGAGATCAGCGTCACCGCAGGGCGACTGGACAGTCGACTACGCCTGTCGGCCTGCAGCCAGCCTTTGGATACATTCTCCCCCTATGGGCGTAAAAGCGCGTCCCGTATTACGGTCGGCGTTCGCTGTAACGATACCGATGGCTGGAGCCTTTTTGTCCCGGTAACACTCTCTTTAGTAAAGGGGATTGTCGTCGCTGATCGAGAACTGCCCCGAGGCACCATCATCACTGAGGCAGATATCAAGATCGAGAAGCGCGACGTTGCCCGTTTGCACCGTGGTTATCTCGAACAGCCGAATCAAGCCATCGGAAAAAAACTGAAGCGGCGCATTCACGCCGATGCCATCCTGACACCGGGACAGATCGTGATCCAGCATGCCGTCAAGAAAGGCATGCAAGTGGTGATCGTCGCCCAAATTGGCCCGTTACAGGTCCGTATGAATGGTAAGGCGCTTTCAAACGGCGCAATCGGCGAACGGATAAAGGTTGAAAACAACAGTTCCAACAGACGTATCGAGGCCACGGTTATCTCCGCCGGCGTCGTGAAAGCCACGACCTAGTACTCGCCAACCCTGGCAGGCGTGGAATGTGAACTGAGCTGGATTTTGATCATCAAACTGACTGGAAACCGACTAAAGCTTATACCCCTATTGCCGATATGCTTATGGGAACTTTTTTCGAGGTGGTTAACAGCATGAAAATCAAAGGTTTGTCCGGACATCCTATTAGTACCGGCGATACCAGCCAGAGCAAGGCGACTGAGAAGTCACAAACAGCGACAACGGACGCCGCATCAACCGGCAAAGCATCTGCCGGCAGTGGCGATACCGTCAGCTTGACCATATCTGCCACTCGCCTGCAGGAGCTTGAAGCGCAAATTGCCAACTTGCCGATCGCTGATGCGCAACACGTATCCGATGTACAACGCTCTCTGGCTACCGGTACCTTTGCATTTGAACCGGAAGATGCCGCAGAGAATCTTTTAGCCCAGGAACGTGATTTTTCCCAGATAGACAAAAAGGAGTAATCCATGACCCTCTCTGCCGAACTGCAGAACCCACTCAGCCAAATCCTTTCCTCCGAGTTGGACTGCGCCCGATCGTTAATGGAGATCCTTCAGCGCGAACATAAGGCCCTCAAATCGCGTGACCCCGATCAGGTTTTGTCAATCAGCAGAGAAAAACAACAGGCGGTCGAAGAGATGCAAGGGCTGGCCCGGCAACGAGATCACTTGCTGGCGTCATTCAAGATTCCTGGTGGTACGGCAGGCATCAAACGGCTGTTACAGCATGATACCGATTCAGTCTGTTCCACCCTGTGGAAAGATCTGGCGGAGATTGCTACCGAGTTGCGTGAACAAAATGAAGTTAATGGTGGCATCCTCGCGTTAAGTCAACGCCACAACAATCAGGCGCTGGATATTCTCTGTGGGCGCACCCACAACCGAAATACCTACGGAGCCAAGGGACAGTACAATAAAGAAGCGCCCGGACACTCTCTGGCCAAGGCCTGACAACGCTTAGTTATTATCGGGAGCTCCGTTCCAAGCAGCGATAGCGTTCCAGATCGGTCTCCCTGTCCAAATCCCAGAGTACTTCAAGCTCACGCCAACTCCAGCCCAGTTGGTCGAGCCGCTGCCGGGTAATCGCCAGCACATCTGATGTGCCCCAAGGGATATCACTAAACAGTGTGCTGTGCAGACGCCTCAAACCCAGTAGCACGTAACCACCATCCTCGGCCGGACCAATCACCGCATCCGCTCCCCCATCTAGCCAGGTTAGCGCAGTAAAAAGATGACCCGCATCCAAAACCGGGCAATCACCGCCAATCAGCAATATCGCTTCTGAGTGAGCCAAGGCCTGTCGGGTTGCAAATGCCATGCGCTGACCCAGATCTCCGTCCACCTGCCTGTGCAGCGTCACATTGGGCCGTGTAGCGGCCTGCCGAAAAACAGCATGTTGGGTATCCGGCGCACACCAGATCTCCAGCGGTGCCAATTGCCCTGCCGCTTGTTCTATTACGCGCTCCAGAAGTGTTCGATAAATTGATGCGGCCCCCTCTTCACCAATCGACGGAACCAGCCGCGTCTTAACCTGTCCGGCTCGCGGCGCCTTGGCAAACAACAGGATACGGGACTTGGGAAAGCGCATCAGCGGTATCTTTGAGCCAAATCAGCCGGGTTCGCACCGCGAAAATAGGCCCAGCGCAGGCGCCACATCAATAAGATGGTGAAGGCAATTCCATGCGTCTCCCAGCGGCGGCTAGAGGTCACCAATCGTTGTGGCAACACCAGCGGCGGTGAAACCCGCCGCAGGCGTTTACTGATCGCGATATCTTCCATCAAAGGGATTTCGGGAAATCCACCCATGCGAACAAACAGTTCTCGGTGGATGAATAGCCCCTGGTCCCCGGTCACGATACCGGTTATCCGGGAACGCCAATTCATCATGAATTCGACAATACGCAACAGAGGATGACGTCCTGATAAGCAAACTGTGAACCGTCCCCAGGGACGAGCAGATCGCGCCATCACCGACTCGATCAGCCGGGGAAAGTCCTCACCAATTACGCTATCCGCATGAAGAAACCACAGTATCTCACCGCTGGCGACAGCGGCGCCCGCGTTCATCTGCCGAGCCCGACCTGCTGCCGTCACGACTACCTTACTCACCCAAGGCGTCGACAGTGCCACGGTATTATCGCCGCTGCCGCCATCCGCCAGCACCAGCTCAACACCCGCCGCCCTAGCACCCTGGAGGGATTCCAACAATGTCTGGATACTATCCGACTCATTTAGGCAAGGAATGATGATACTTAGCATGGCTTGCTTAATCGCTTAGCGCACCACCGCAGCTGCTGCCCTGGCCGGCTGTACAGCCGTAGCAGTGCTCGGCAGTCCTAATCGCCCATCCGGCCGGTTTTTCATCCATCACATCGCGCAAATGGATCTTCTCTTTACCCTTGTGAGAAATCGGCATACGCAGCATCTGGTTAAAATCGCAATCGTATAGATAACCTTGCCAATCGACACTCAGGAGATGTCGGCACATGACGGTTTCCAGGTTTTCCGTGCTGTAGGCATTTTTGAGCAAATCCAGATAGTCATGGAACTGCCCCTTCGATAGCAACATACTGCCAAAGCGACTGATCGGCATATTGGTAATGGTAAAGAGTTGATCGAAACAAATGCCATGATCATCGAACAAGCGCTTTTTATAATCCGTCTCCAGTGCCTTTTGTGCGGGTGGTAGCGCAGGGCCCTGCGGGTTATAGACAAGATTCAGTATCAGGCCACGCCCCTCCCGGGCATAACCAAGATCATTCAACCGTTTGAGCCCACGAATACTGGCATCGTAGGTACCGACACCGCGCTGCTGATCGACATTCTGTTTCAGATAGCAGGGCAGTGAAGCCACCACCTCAACCTGGTGACGAGCCAAGAATTCGCCTAACTTCTCCTGCCCCGGCTCTTCAAGGATCGACAGATTACAGCGATCGATTACCTTAACCCCCCGCTCGGATGCCGCCGTGACCAGATAAGAAAAATGGTCATTCAATTCCGGGGCGCCACCGGTTAAATCTATACAACGTATCTGTTGCCGATCGATAAAGCGCAACACCTCCTCAATCGTCTTTCTCTGCATGGTTTCCGTGCGTGTCGGACCCGCGTTGACATGGCAGTGCTGGCACGTCTGGTTACATTGATAACCCAAGTTTACCTGAAGCGTCTCCAGCCGCCCTCTATTAATAGGGGGGAAGTTTGTGGGTGAAAGTAAATGAGCGGTATCCAACATAGCAGTTGTGCCTCAGCCAAAATCAATTTAGTACAGCGGTTTTCAGGTATAGCGCATGAATCGATACTAAGTTATGGTACCGCCCCACCAAGCGAAGGCGACGGCGAGGTTGCCAAGCGCCCCTTATAAAATGCTAAAATGCGCCGCATTAAGGAAGGCCGCCATGCTCAGCCGCCATTGTCGTCACATCATACAACCCCGTACGACGCCATTTATTGCCCCCGTAGCTCAGCTGGATAGAGCGCACCCCTCCTAAGGGTGAGGCCACACGTTCGAATCGTGTCGGGGGCGCCACTTCCCTTCCGCCTTGCATTATGTAGGAGACCCGCCCAGGCCCCGGTCTCTTTCAATTCGCAACAAGAATATTCTCAGACAGCGGATTATCAGTCCGATTCCGTCGGCGACGCCGGTTTTGGCGACGTATCGTTAACAGTCGGCGTCGCCCCTTCCTCTGCCAGCACGCCGTTAAGCGGCTGTGAATCGGCCTCGATAACCTCTATGCCGGACGCTGTCGGGGTCGCAGGGGGCTGTTTGGGACGTGCCTGCAGGCGGGCAAGTATTTCGGAGAGCACCCGTCCCAGTTCGGTATAGGCCCTGAGCTGGGCCAACTGATAGTAACTGCTCTTTTTATTGTTCAACAGCGCCAACCGGGCATCAAAATAGGCCACATCCGCCTCCAGGGAACTGACAGTGAGGCGTACCCATTTTTTTTTCTGTTTTTTTTCCGGTTCCTGCATAAAAAGGGGCTGCCAATTCGGATTTATCCTGGTTTTTGCTATCGCACCCGGAGAGTATAACGCCCTACTCCAATAAAACCCTAACTCCATGAATAAGTGTGATTTAGTTCAATCGAAGCGAATTTACCGAATTGTGCAAACGCACAAAAATAGCAGTTTTTTTGGATGATTATACTAATCTTACAAAAACGCTTTAAAAAAGTGTCTCATATGCTACTATCCTCCTAATCGCTCTCCCAACCATCAATAATAGGCCGATCATCCAAATGAGCGCACTTCTGGAGTTGTTACGCACCACATCTGCCCTCTCCGGCGGTAATGCCGCCTTTATAGAGGATCTCTACGAACGCTATCTACAGGACCCGAACAGTGTGGATCCTGCTTGGAGAGCGCGTTTTGACAGCATTATCAAGGACTCCGCCAACGAGGCCCCGGATATTGCACACGGCCCCGTCAGGTCTAACTTCGCCCGTCTGGCCAGGGAAAAACGCCCGGCATCCCGACAGACTGCCGAGCGCATGTCACCCGGAGCGGCAGAAAAACAGGCCGCCGTACTGCGTCTGGTGAATGCCTGGCGTGTCCGGGGACATCAATATGCCACGCTGGATCCGCTACGCCTGCGTGACGTGGAAGACGTTCCGGATCTGGACCCCGCTTTCCATCGTCTCGGTGAGGCGGACATGGACACGGTTTTCAATACCGGTTCACTATTTGCTCCGGACCGCATGCCACTGCGCGAGATCATCAGCTTTATTAAAGATGTCTATGGTAAGAATATTGGCGCCGAGTACATGCACATCACCGATACTCGCCAGAAGCGCTGGATTCAGAAAAGGGTGGAAGGTTCCCGAGCGAAGGCAGACCTCTCTGCCGATGATAAAAAGTGGCTGTTGACCCTGATTACTGCCGCGGAAGGATTGGAAAAGTATCTGCATACCCGCTATGTCGGCCAAAAGCGCTTTTCACTGGAAGGCGGTGAATCGCTGATCCCGTTGCTCGACGAACTGATTCAACGCGGCGGCCAGGACGGTATACGCGAGGTGGCGATTGGTATGGCCCATCGCGGACGCCTCAACGTATTGACCAATATCCTGGGGAAGGCGCCGGCTGAACTGTTCGAAGAGTTCGAGGGCAAAAAGACCCCGGAACGTTACAAGAGCTCCGGTGATGTGAAGTATCACATGGGCTTCTCAACCGATATTGAAACCCCGACCGGCTTCACCCATGTGGTGCTGGGTTTTAACCCGTCACACCTGGAGATCATCAGTCCGGTGATCGAAGGCTCGGTACGGGCCAGACAGCAGCGCCGTGAAGACCGCGAAGGCAAAGAGGTTCTGCCGATCTTGATCCATGGTGACTCCGCTTTCGCCGGACAGGGCGTGGTAATGGAGACCTTCCAGATGTCCCAGGCCCGCGGTTACACCACCGGCGGGTCGATCCATATCGTCATCAACAATCAGGTTGGTTTCACTACCAGTAATCCGTTGGATACCCGGTCCACACTCTACTGTACCGATGTAGCCAAAATGGTTCAGGCACCGATCTTCCATGTGAATGGCGACGACCCTGAAGCGGTCATTTTCGTTACTCGCCTGGCCATGGACTACCGTCAACGCTTCCACAAGGACGTCATCATCGACCTGATCTGCTATCGCCGACACGGTCACAACGAAGCGGATGAGCCGGCGATGACCCAGCCGATGATGTATCAAAAGATTCGTCGTCTGCCGACCACCCGTTCAAACTATTCCGATCAATTGATCTCGGAAGGTATCGTCACACCGGATCAGAGCCGGGAGATGGTGGAAGATTACCGCTCCTCGCTGGAGCAGAATTCCACCGTCGCACGTCCGACCTTGACCGATCTCAACTACCCCTATCACGTCAACTGGGCCCCCTATCAGCATATCGACTGGGAGCATCCCGCGGAGACCTGCATCAGCCAGGAGCGGTTATCCCATCTGGCCAACCGCCTGCTCGACGTACCCGATGATTTTGAGCTGCATGGCCGCGTCAACAAGTTGATAGAAGGCCGTCGCAAGATGGCCAGCGGCGATCAGTTGGTGGATTGGGGATTTGGCGAGTGCCTCGCTTACGCCTCTCTGGTGGATGACAACATTCCGGTGCGTCTTTCCGGACAGGATTGTGGACGCGGTACCTTCTCCCACCGCCATGCGGTACTGCACAACCAGTTGACCGGCGAAAGTTATACCCCGTTGCAGTACATATCGGAAAACCAGGCCAATTTCCTGGTGATCGACTCCCTGCTTTCGGAAGAGGCCGTACTGGGTTTTGAATACGGTTATGCCACCACCGAACCCAAGGCCCTTACCATTTGGGAAGCGCAGTTCGGTGACTTTGCCAATGGCGCCCAGGTTGTCATCGACCAGTTCATCAGTTCCGGCGGAGCCAAATGGGGCCTCTATTGCGGTCTGGTGATGCTGCTGCCCCATGGCTATGAAGGCCAGGGAGCGGAACACTCTTCTGCCAGACTGGAGCGCTACCTGCAGCTCTGCGCGGAACACAACATGCAGGTATGCGTACCGACCACGCCGGCACAAGTGTTCCACATGCTGCGCAGGCAGATGCTGCGCCCGATGAGAAAGCCCCTGATTGTGATGTCGCCCAAGAGTCTGCTGCGCCACCGCTTGGCCACCTCGGCACTGGAGGAGTTTACCAAGGGTGGATTCCAGCCGGTTATCGGCGAGATCGACGATCTCGATCCGAATGAGGTCGAGCACATCGTTGTCTGCTCGGGCAAGGTTTACTACGAGCTGCTTGAGGCGCGCCGGGCCCGCGGATTGCGCAATGTAGCAATCCTCCGGCTCGAACAGCTCTACCCCTTCCCGCGCGAGATATTCGATGCCATGATCGACCAGTACCCACAGGTTGAGCGGATCATCTGGTGTCAGGAAGAGCCGCAAAACCAGGGTGCCTGGGACCAGATCAAACACCGTTTCCATACCCTGCTCGATAAAGGGAAACACCTCTACTACGTAGGGCGGCCGGCCGCTGCCGCACCGGCTGTCGGATACTACCCGATACATGTTCAACAACAAGAGACCTTGATCGATGAGGCCCTTACCGGCCAAATCAATCCCTCAATGAACCGAAGGATGCCTGCATAAATGAGTACTAACGTAACTGTACCGGCGCTGCCGGAATCTGTCGCCGACGCCACTATTCTGACCTGGCACAAGAAGCCGGGGGATGCCGTGTCCCGTGACGAGAACCTCGTAGATCTGGAGACCGACAAGGTTGTACTGGAAGTCCCCTCACCCGTCGAAGGAATACTCGGTGCTATCAGCGCATCTGAAGGCGATACGGTGCAAGCAGGCGATCTGCTGACGATCATCCAGGAAGGTAGTGCGGCGCAGGCGCCTGCCGCGTCACCGGCAGCAGCCGAGGCAGCGACTGACGATGAACCGGTTCTGACACCGGCCGTACGCAGGCTGGTTAAAGAGAAGGGTATCGACCCCAAAGATATCGTCGGCACCGGCAAAGATGGCCGCATTCTGAAAACCGATGTCACCGCCTATATCGAAAGCCTGGAAGTGGCCGCCAATAAACCGGCTGCACAAACCACTCAAGAGAGTGAAATCACCCAGACCGGCATCGAGGGTGACCGTCCTGAGCAACGTGTCCCTATGACAAGATTGCGCGCCCGTATCGCCGAGCGCCTGTTGGAGGCACAGCAGAACGCCGCTATCCTGACCACGTTCAATGAAGTCGATCTGCAGGCCATCAATGACCTGCGCAAGAACTATAAGGATAAGTTTGAAAAAGATCATGAGGTTAAACTCGGCTTCATGTCCTTCTTCATCAAGGCCTCCGTCGAGGCACTGAAACAGTTCCCGGCAGTCAATGCCTCTATCGATGGCAAAGACATCATCTACCACGGCTACTACGATATCGGTATTGCCGTCGGTTCTCCCCGCGGGTTGGTGGTACCCATCCTCCGTGATGCCGATCAACTCGGTTTTGCCGACACTGAGAAGGCGGTACGCGATTTCGGCAAGAAAGCGAACGACGGCTCGCTCAGCTACGAGGAGCTCACAGGAGGTACCTTCACCATCTCCAATGGCGGTGTCTTTGGTTCCATGCTCTCAACGCCGATCCTGAACCCACCACAGAGTGCCATCCTGGGTATGCACACCATCCAGCAGCGTCCCATGGTGATCAATGGCGAAATCAAGATCCGTCCCATGATGTATCTGGCTCTCTCCTATGACCATCGCATCATTGATGGACGTGAAGCGGTTCAGTTCCTGGTAACCATTAAGAACATGCTGGAAGATCCCACCCGACTGCTGCTGCAGGTCTAGCACTAACCGGGTAGCGCCTTCGGTCGTTTCAACCCAAAGGCGTTTCTCATCAAAAGCCCCAGCCTCTTCGCTGGGGCTTTTACGTTGGTCAATCACGGCAACCTCTATCTGATTCTTGCAAATAACTATATGCCACCGCACACGGGTTCAAATCGGTCATGTCAGGATCCGGCTGGTTATCAAGCTATCCGGGCAAGTCATATAACGAAATTTTGTTCTGCCAGATCAACAAGTTTCTGCTTGGTTTCATGAGTCAGCAGATATTGCTCAGGAGATTCAATCAAGTCGACTGCCCGGGAGATGAGGGTATCTGCCAGATCGGGATCACTTGCAAAAACCCGGGTGTTTATTGAAAGCGCCTCCATAAGGCCATCCACTTTAGGGGTATTACTTTCTAAGAGAAGAAATGGGGTATCCAGGGCAGCCGCTGCAATCGAATGGTGGAAACGGCCCGATATCAGCAGTATTGAATCGGCAATAGTGCGCAACCAGTCCAGCTCCGATGTGGCCAAATAGAGTTGAAATGCGTTACCGGATTGCTTCTTCAACAACTCAGCGCACACCACATCGTCGGGAGCAAGATTTGCCTTGGCGCCTATAAGGAATGTTACCGTGTATCCCATATCAAAAAGTTTAACGATTGCATCCCCAATCACCCGGATCGTCTTATCACTCCAGGCGACAGATCCGGCAATCGTGATCTTTTTATCAGGCGATTTTGATTTTTCAACGTAATAGCGTTCAACAAAAAGTGGTAAACAGTCGAAGGAGAGGCGTGCATCAATCCCCATTTTTGAAACTAATCGGTAACTGGCCGGTTCACGAACAGCTACTGTATCCACAACTCGATAAACCTTCTTATACATTTGAAAGACAACACTATCAGATACCACCAAATTATCCTCTGGATAACAGGAGTGGTTAATGATTCGCACCTGTTTCTTCAATCGGGTTTTAGCGATGTAAGAGAGGTAAAGCAGACCGACCGCGATGGAACTAATACCGTGCAAACTGCCTTCACCATTTACATAGACAGCGTCCACATCGCCCAATCGTTCGATGATACCCAGATTCACCTGCGTAAATTGTTGATAAATATCATCATCATCAAATCCCTCTATCGAATCAGGAAGGCCTAAGAGACGGCTTGTATCATAGATCGGTAGAGAGACAACCGAACCCCAGCTCTCCCGTAACCTTGCATGGATAGCCAGCGAGGTACATGAGCATCCCCAGTGATACCAGGATGATGTGTCGTTCAAAATCAGCGCCTTCGACACGGCCGTTGGCATCTGCGCAACATTTGGCTCCTGCACAGATATGCGGGGTACCGATAACTGTTGTTCATGAGATACCAACGACCCCTGCTCTAAATAAATCGCCAGTTGAGCATCCACGTCTCTAAGTACGCCTTGCCAAGCGTTATTACCCGTCTCGTCTTGCCTAAATAACCGCGCAGATCGATACCACTCGGTATTTTCCCGAGATTCACCCCATACCCATACTGGATTATTAGAAAGTAAAACCCATACAGGCGTACCCACGGCACCCGTCATATGAGCGGTTGAATTATCGATGGAGATAACCAGGTCAAGTTCTGAAATTAATGCACACAAGTCATCTATATTCCTCAGTGCATCAAGTTCCTCAAAGTCATGCAGGTGCAGACGATGTTTTTTGTTAAATGAATCGATCTCTCTACGGCAATCTCCATACTGAAGATTTATAAAGTTGGCATCATGATTTCGAAATAGTGTTACCCAAAGATCCAGGGGGATAGATCTTGCCGCCTTAACTTTGTCTACGACGCCGCCTCGCCAGGATATCCCTATATTTATCGGATGCGTTAGCTGCGAGAGTTTCCTATTCCATTTTTGTTTTAACTCCCTATCGACACCCAGATAATCGGACGCGGTGGAGAAATCACCTATCCGGCGACGAAAAAAACGGGGCAAAGATCCTGCAGATAGCTGAAAATCAAAATTCGGCATATCCGAATTCCAGCAAAAATCCCGTTCTTCAGATCGCGCAATAAACGTCGCCTGTGGAAACGATCTGCTGAATAATTCAACTAACCTGGGATCACATTCAATGACGCATTTTCCAGCTTGAGAGGAAATTTCATGGAAGCAAGATGAGAACAAGACTTCATCACCTACACCTTGCTCCGATGTGATTAATATTTTTTTCCCGACTAGGGAACTACCATCCCACACGGGAAAAGGGATCACCCGTACTGCGTTTGAAGCGGTGTGCTCTCTAACAAAATAGCGCCACTCATATTCAGCCCAGCCCAGTTCGAAATCACCTTGTGACAAAAGTATGGCCGACTTTAGCCAGTGGGCATCGGCGTATGCTGGGCTCATCTCCAGGACTCGCTCAACATAGCCCAAAGCTTCCCTATGACGGCCGCTGTTAAAAAGCAGTGCCGCCATATTGTAATTCGCGGTAAGAGAGCTTTCGCTTAACGCTAGCGCTTTTTCGCAGATATCATAAGCGGCCCTGGTGTTGTTCTGGTCCCTATATACGATCGACAAATTCTCATAGGCCTGCAAGTAGCCGGCATTTAGGCGAATACATTGTTGATAGGCACTGACAGCCTTCAGCTGCTCACCCATCTCTTGATAAGTGACACCCAAATTGTAATGAAACTGCGCCTCTTGCGGATTTATTCGGATTGCCCTTTTAATTAACTTACAAGAAGCTTCCAATTCACCAATCTGCTTTGCGATCACACCAAGTAAATTGAATGCATCCGCATTCCTGGGATCAATATCAAGGACTTGGCGGTAGAGTGATTCTGCCTGCTGCAGCTCACCCTGTTGGTGTAGATTAACCGCGGTAGCCAAAATACCGCTCACGTCGCGGAGCTGTTTCTCTGTCAGACCCATTATTAATCCTGAATATTTATCTGATTTGCGGCAATCACTTGCAAAACATACAACTTGTAAAAGATCCAGTAAACGAGTATTCCTTGCAGAATTTAACAATAAGCCCAATCGGCTGAACCGGGCAGGCATCATAAGACCATACCAATGAGTTCATCCTTCTTGTCCTAGAAGTAAAACAACCTGATCATTACGATCAGCACAGGGGAAGTTCGCATAAGATTTAATATTTTTACAGTTATATATACTAAAATTGAGTTTGTTCAGGTCCCACCCCTGGACACCCTCAATAAAGGATAACAATAGAACGGCGCCACTCGATGCGCCCACCAGGTACGATGTAGCAGACATGCTGAAAAAAATACTGCTCCCTACCATCTTCGTCATCCTCGCCTATGGATTTTGGCTGAGTGAGGACTTCAAGGAGATATCCGCCGGTGTAGCCATCTTTATGTTTGGCATGCTCTCGCTGGAACAGGGTTTCCGTTCATTTACCGGCGGTATCCTGGAGCGTTTGATTAATAGAACCACGTCCAGTCACTGGAAAAGCCTGGTTTTCGGCATTGTCTCCACCACCATTATGCAATCCAGTTCTCTGGTGTCTGTCATTACCATCTCTTTCCTCAGTGCCGGCCTACTCTCCCTAATGGCCGGTATCGGCATTATCTTTGGCGCCAACCTGGGCACCACCACCGGCGCCTGGTTAATCGCCGGCTTTGGTCTAAAGGTAAATATTGCCGCTTATGCCATGCCGATGCTGGTATTTGGTGTACTGCTGATATTCCAAAAAGCGAAAAATCTGAATGGATTCGGTTATATCTTGGTTGGCCTGGGTTTTCTGTTTCTCGGTATCCACCACATGAAAGAGGGGTTCGAGGCATTCAAGGAGAGCATCAATCTGGTCGAATATGCCGTCAAGGGCTATCCAGGGCTGTTCCTCTTTACCCTGGTTGGCGCCTTCGCCACATTAGTCATGCAATCCAGCCACGCCACCTTGGTGCTCATTATTACGGCCTTGGCGGCGCAACAGATCACTTACGAAAATGCACTGGCGCTGGCTATTGGTGCCAATATCGGTACCACCATCACTGCCATACTGGGCTCGATCAGCGCCAATGCACAGGGTCGGCGCTTGGCCGGCGCGCACCTGATATTCAATATGGTAACCGGATTTGTCGCCATCCTGTTTGTCTACCAATTGAAGAATGCTGTCGACGAAATCAGCCTAATCAGCGGTATCAGGGAAAATGATTACACCCTGAAACTGGCGGTATTCCATACCCTGTTTAATCTAATTGGCGTGTTGATCATGACACCGCTCATCAAGCCGCTGGTCAATTTTCTTGAACGGGTGATCAAAGAGAAAAAAGTGGAGATTGACCGACCGAAATATCTCACGGAGTCAGCTGTCGATTTCCCAGAGACCGCTGTCAAGGCGGTGCTACAAGAGTCGCTGCATGTCTATGATAATGCCCAGGGCATATTGATCCATGCCCTCGGCTTCAGAAGACCGGAAGTGCTCTCCACCGTCGATCTCATGGAAATAGCCACAAAACAGAAGAAACTGACCCGTTTGGATATTGACGCTGCCTATGAGCGCAGCATCAAGGGTCTCTATAGTGAAATCGTCGCCTTCATTAGCCGCATCAATTTCTCCTGGCAGATGGAACAGTCCGCTGATCTCCATCATTTGCGAGAAGCCAATCAGCATGTGGTCGAGGCGATTAAAGATGTTAAACACTTGCAGAAAAACATGACCCGCTATATCAACTCGGTCGATATGCCGATGCGTAATGCCTATGACCAACTACGTAGCCAACTCGCTGTAATAATACGTCAACTTGAAGACATTAGACTGACAGATGAAGGGGATACGGCGATACTTTCGCTGGATGCGTTGAAGCTGATGGTAAAAGAGACGCACGAGACATTCTATTTATCTTTGATCGAGCGGATACGTCAACGGAGTATTTCTCCGGACAAAGGTACATCCCTCATGAACGACAGTAACTATACCTACAGCATTGCCATGAACTTGATTCGTGCCGCCCAGACCCTGTTCGTTTCGGGCCCCAGAGAGCTGGCACAGGTCGTGCGCACCATTGCGCTGGACGATAACGAGCTTCAGGCCGTTTCCGATCAACATCAAGCTGAAAAGCTGGAGCCATAACCCCCTACCATCAGGAACCGTGCCGTTATGAAAAGGAAAAAGCTCTTGAGGAAACTGGCCGATTACCTCAGTCTCGACCAACGCTCCCTGCGAAACAAGCGCGAAAAAATGCGCCAGGTGCTGAAGCAGTTGCGGGAAAAAGAGCATAAATTGAAGAAGCGCATGCTCCATGAGCCGGATCCGGCCAAGCACGCCCAGTTAACAAAGGAGTTGAGCATCCTGCGGGCACAGCGAATGAAAGGCATCGCTGTACTCAAGGAGTTGAAATAGGCCCAGAATAATATTTGGATAGTCATCCGCTTTTCCTGCTGCTTTTTTACCCCTGGCATCCATTCAAAGGTATAATGGCGCCTCAGATAACCACTACATCTGGGACAAACCATGACCACTATCAAGCAAGACGATCTGATCCAAAGCATCGCGGATGCCCTGCAGTACATCTCCTACTACCACCCGGCAGATTACATCAAAGCATTGACCGCCGCTTGGGAGAAAGAGGAATCGCCAGCCGCCAAGGACGCCATGGCCCAGATCCTGGTCAACTCAAGGATGTGCGCCGAAGGCCATCGCCCCATCTGTCAGGACACCGGCATGGTAACCGCCATCCTCAAGGTAGGGATGGATGTTCGGTGGGATGCCGACATGAGCCTGCAAGAGATGGTCAACGAAGGCGTTCGCCAAGGTTATGGTAACCCCGACAACGTGCTGCGCGCCTCGGTGGTGAGCGATCCTGCCGGCGACCGCACCAATACCCGCGACAACACCCCGGCAGTGATACACACCCAGATCGTTGCCGGCGATAAAGTCGAGATCAGTTTGGCGGCCAAGGGCGGTGGCTCGGAAAATAAGAGCAAATTCACGGTACTTAATCCTTCGGGCAGTCTGGTGGATTGGGTTCTGAACACGGTACCGACCATGGGTGCGGGCTGGTGCCCACCCGGCATGCTCGGTATCGGTATCGGCGGCTCGGCAGAGAAGGCGATGCTGCTGGCCAAAGAGTCCCTAATGGAGCACATCGATATCCACGAATTGATAGCGCGCGGACCGAACAACAGGGTGGAGGAGTTACGTCTGGAGCTGTTCGAAAAGGTGAATGCACTGGGTATCGGTGCCCAGGGTCTGGGCGGCTTAACCACCGTGCTGGACGTAAAGATCAAAGATTATCCGACCCACGCCGCTTCCCTTCCGGTGGCGATGATCCCCAACTGTGCCGCTACCCGACACGTGGAGTTCACCCTGGATGGCCGCGGTCCAGCCGTACTGGAGCCACCCAAGACCTCAGACTGGCCGACAATCAGCCTGGAAGGTGGTGCCGGCGCACGCCGGGTCAATATCGACAATATTACTAAAGAAGAGATCGCCAGTTGGAAACCCGGGGAAAGTCTACTGATCTCCGGTAAGTTGCTGACCGGACGGGACGCAGCCCACAAGCGGATTCAGGATATGCTAGCCAAAGGGGAAGCCCTGCCGGACGGCGTCAATTTCAAGAATCGCTTTATCTATTACGTCGGCCCGGTCGATCCCGTCCGAGACGAAGTTGTGGGACCGGCTGGCCCCACCACCTCTACCCGCATGGACTCATTCAGTGAAATGATGCTGGGTGAGATCGGCCTGATGGGTATGGTCGGCAAGGCAGAACGCGGCCCGGTAGCGATTGAAGCCATCAAAAAGCACGGCGCTATCTATCTGATGGCGGTAGGCGGCGCGGCCTTCCTGGTCTCCAAGGCGATCCGTTCATCAAGGATGGTGGCCTTTGAAGATCTTGGCATGGAGGCGATCAGGGAATTTGAAGTCGAGGATATGCCGGTAACGGTAGCCGTGGATACCCAGGGCAACTCGGTGCATCAGAGCGGTCCGGCTGAATGGAAAGTAAAAATCGCTAAACTGAAGGCTTAATCAGGTTAAGGTCCCGGATAGTCGAGAGAGACATGGCTATCCGGGAACATCGATCCGCTAAACCACCAGATCGAGCTGCTGAACAGTTCCGGCGGAACCCGAATCTGTCAGGTAGATGCCGCTGCTACGTACTTGGCCCAGTGCGTTAGTCTCGGCATCGTTGATCAAAAACGACGTCGCCACATTCCCCAGATAAATCGCCCCGACACCCTGCTGTCCCAAACCAACCAGCCGGTCATTTCCCTGGGCGTCCTTACTCCAGATACGTAAACGGTCATAGATGGTATCCGCTTCATCGATCCAGCCATTTCCATCCTCATCCAGGGCCGCCAACTCCTTGAAACCGTCCCCGGTCAATGCGCCAAACAGCTCCCCGCCATGGTTGATTTGACCATCCTGATTTTTATCGAGAGCCAGCAGACCACTGCCTTCGCCAACAAAGGCAATCTGATCGAGTCGCCCATCTGCATCAATATCAAAACTGAAATCCCGGCGGGTCAGTTGCGCAGCCGTCCCATCAAAGTTGATCACCAGCGGATCTTTCAACGCATCACCCGCACGCAGACTGATTCTCTGTTCCGCATAAAATTCCCGACTCATATTGAGACTAATCGAAACCGTTAGGGATTGACCCTCTGCCGTTTTCACTTCGGCCGTTGCAGAAAAATGGGTCTGTTCGGACTCATACCGAGAAGCGTAATAGTCATAGGTCATCCCCCAACCCACACGCTCGGAGGATGCACTCGGGTCCTCAGTAGCCGGGGCGTCAGGCATCTCCGCCTCTGTATCGGCTTTGATTGAAGCGGTATCAACCAGTTTGAATGCCCTCCCAACCAACCGCTCAACCAGCAGCTTCAATAGGGAGACTTCCAGCTCTGCAGCGGGCTCCAGCGGTTCCGGCTCTTTTAACTCCATTTTCACAGGCTGAAGTGAAACGGCTTCGCTCGACAGCGTGAGCCGGGGCGCTTCACGGGCAAACGCGCTTACCAGTCGTCCGATTCCGCTACCTTTATCAGACCGCTCTATCGTTTGATCGGACTGACCATCGCGCCACATCTTCAACCGTTCACGCTCTTCATTTCGAGTAACCAGTGAATGATCACTGGCAAGCGACACCTTGGAATCGGCAATAATCATCGAACACCTCCCAGTCAGACGGGGTCTGCAGGAAATATATATGCAGTTATCAGACTAGCGGCCGGGAATCGCCGGACTTGAACCAGCAACAGAGAAGCTAATGACTAAATAATCAATCAGTTAGCGACTATTAGCGGGGAGACCAGAGCCACCTCCTGGTGACTCTGGCCATAAAGAAGATAGGGGGAAAGAGAAAAACGGACCGTCTGGATTACCCCTGCAAAGCCTTCCATTGCTCTTCGGTGTAGGTCTTGATCGACAAGGCATGCAGCTCATCACTTTCCAACTGGGCCTTCACCGTCGCCATAACCATCCGCTGCTTCTGGATAGGCGTCTTACCATCAAACTGATCACTGATTACCACGGCCTCAAAATGGCGTCCATCTCCGGTAACCACCGCCTGGCAGCCGGGTAAACCGGTCTCAATCAGATTCACTATCGCATCAATTTCCATCACTGCTACCTCGTAAGCATGTTTGACCGATCATAACCCAGTAAATAGGCGGGTTTAACAGGTATATGGCAGGTGTATTCAACACCGGCTATCGATTAAAGTTCTCGGGTGGCCAGGAAGCGAATCTTTGGCCAACGCTCTTCGGCCAAGCTCAGATTGACCCGTGTAGGCGCCAGATAGACCAATTGGTCATCGCCATCCAGAGCCAGATTATCATGGGCCTTGGCGCGAAACTGTTCCAACATCTTCGGGTCATCACACTCAACCCAACGCGCGGTATTCACACTGACCGGCTCAACAATCGCTTCTACACCATACTCCCCCTTCAACCGATGGGCCGCCACTTCGAACTGCAGCACCCCAACCGCACCGAGGATGAGGTCGTTATTCTTCAGTGGACGAAACACCTGGGTGGCCCCCTCTTCACAGAGCTGCAACACTCCTTTCTGCAACGCTTTCAAGCGCAGCGGATCCTTCAGCACCACGCGGCGGAACAGTTCGGGAGCGAAATAGGGAATGCCCTCATATTTCAGCTCTTCCCCTTCGGTGAAGGTATCGCCGATCTGGATGGTGCCGTGATTATGCAGCCCGATGATATCACCCGGCCACGCCTCTTCCACATGCTTACGCTCATCCGCCTGAAAGGTGATGGCGTTGCTGATCTGCACCGTTTTGCCGATACGCACATGACGCATCTTCATCCCTTTCTTATAGCTGCCGGAGCAGACCCGCATAAAGGCGATGCGATCCCGGTGCGCCGGATCCATATTGGCCTGTATCTTAAAAATAAAACCGGAAAACTTCTCATCCGAAGGTTCGACCGAGCGCTGCCGCGTCTCCCGGGGTCGTGGAGCCGGGGCATACTCCACAAAGGCATCCAACAACTCCTTCACACCGAAATTGTTGATAGCCGATCCAAAGAACACCGGAGTCAGTTCGCCTCGCAGGTAGGCGTCCAGATCCAAGTCATGGCTGGCACCCCGAACCAGTTCTATCTCTTCCCGCAACTCATCCGCCATATCTCCCAACACCTCATCCAGGCGCGGATTATCCAGCCCCTGGATCAGTTCGCCAGCCTGGATCTTTCCGCCATGGGTGGCGGAGAAGAGATGGGTGGTTTCGGTACGCAGATCGAAAACCCCTTTAAGCCGCTTCCCCATACCGATGGGCCAGGTTACCGGTGCACACTTGATCTCCAGCACCTGCTCGATCTCATCGAGGATATCCAGGGCATCCCGTCCCTCCCGGTCCAGTTTGTTGACGAAGGTGAGAATCGGCGTGGCACGCATGCGGCACACTTCCATCAGTTTGATGGTGCGGGATTCCACACCCTTGGCCACATCGATCACCATCAAAGCGGAATCCACCGCCGTCAGGGTGCGGTAAGTGTCTTCGGAAAAATCCTCGTGTCCCGGCGTATCCAGCAGGTTCACGATGCCGTCGCCATAGGCGAACTGCATCACCGAGGAGGTGACCGAAATGCCACGCTCCTTCTCCATCTCCATCCAGTCGGAGGTAGCATGCCGGGCCGCCTTGCGCCCCTTAACCGTTCCGGCCATCTGGATCGCACCGCCGAACAGCAGCAGCTTCTCGGTTAAGGTGGTTTTACCGGCATCCGGATGGGAGATGATGGCGAAGGTGCGCCGCCGTTGAAGTTGCTTGAGAAGTTCGGACATGGGGATCTATTGCGCAGACAAAAGCGGGATTATACAGGAATTCAGGTAACTCAGGAGCGTACTATGCAAAACGGTTGGTACGACGTTTATAGCGCCTTGGCCAGGAGAATCGCATCTTCCCTACCCTTGGCCGCCGGATAGTAGCCGCGCCGCAGACCGATCTCATTAAATCCCATGGACTCATAGAGACCCAATGCGACCCGATTGCTGACCCGTACCTCCAAAAATACCGTATCGGCCTCACGCTCCCGGGCCTGATTGATTAGGCGCTGCATCAATCGGCGGGCCAATCCCTGTCCACGCATTTCCGGATCGGTGCAGATATTCAGCACATGGGCTTCGCCCGCCGCCACCGACATAACGGCATAGCCGACCAGCCGCTGATCCAAGAAGTAGCCCCAGCAGATATAGCCGACCCGCAGCGAATCACGGAAGATACCGGGGGTCCAGGGGTGTTCGTAACAGCGGTGCTCCACCGTCATGATGGCGTCGATATCACTCTCTCGGAGCGGGCGAAGCCGAAGCAGCGGATCCCGAAGTATGGCACTCATGGCATGCGTTTCAGCTTGACCGATTCACGGCTTGGCCAGGATCAATTTAGCTGCCTTTTGCAGGTCGTGCCATGCCTTCGCCTTTTGTTCCGGCGAACGTAACAGATAGGCGGGGTGATAGGTGACTACCACCGGGATACCATTATACTGATGCACCCTTCCCCGAAGTCGACCCACCGCCTCATCACTCTGCAGCAGATTTTTTGCCGCCACCGCACCCACCGCCAGGATGGCCCTGGGTTTGATCAACCCCACCTGACGCTGCAGGAAGGGCGCACAGTGCACCACCTCCTCCACGCGCGGATCTCGATTACCGGGCGGACGACATTTGAGAATATTGGCGATATAGACCTGCTCGCGCTGCAGGCCGATCGCTTTCAACATGGCATTGAGCAACTGGCCGGCACGCCCGACAAAGGGCTCACCCTTTCGATCCTCATCGGCACCGGGCGCTTCGCCGATAACCAACAAGTCGGCATCACGCTTCCCCACACCGAAAACGGTTTGGATGCGGGTTTTGTGCAGCTCACAAGCCTGACACTGGGTGACGCGTGCCTCCAGCCCCGCCCAGTCCAGCCGACTCACTCCGTCATCCAGGAAATCATCGGAACCCGGTTGATCGGCATGGCCCACCAGATCCTCCGTCGGGAGATACTCATTGGACGGGGGAGGCACCTCATCCAACCAGGGAGGGGGTTCATCGTCGGGAAGTGAACGGTCTGGCGTACCCATGTATGGTCTGGAATTAGCTTTGGAAACCGGTGCGGCCACAACCTCTACCGGCTCTGCCGCTTGATGATCTCCGACAGTCTCCCTTTCCACAACAGTATCTTCGGACGCAGACCTGGGGATCCAGTATTGGATCCCCATCGCCTGTAGATATTGCCGTCGTTCCGCTTCGTTCATCTCGGTTCGCATCAAGGATTAGACATCGCCCTGGGGGTGGGCCTTGTGCTCCTGGTCCAGTCGATTGACAGCGTTGATGTAAGCCTTGGCCGATGCAATCACTATATCGGTATCGGCACCCTGTCCGTTGACGATACCGCCATTTCGCTGCAGCCTGACGGTCACCTCACCCTGGGCATCGGTACCGCTGGTGATGGCATTGACCGAATAGAGTTGTAACTCCGAGTTACTCTGAACCATCGACTCGATCGCCTTAAAGGCCGCGTCCACCGGACCACTGCCGGTGGCATCGCCCGAGCGCTCTTTGTCATCCACCGAAAGCACGACCCGGGCATGGGGAATCTCTCCCGTCTCCGAACAGACCTTGAGTGAAATCAACTTGATACGCTCATTTTCGGCACTGAATCCGGCATCCGAAACCAGCGCCTGGAGATCCTCATCGAAGATCTCATGCTTTTTATCGGCCAGGTCTTTGAAACGGCGGAAAGCGTCATTGATCTCCTCTTCGGAATCGAAGCTGATACCCAACTCTTCCAAGCGTGTGCGAAAGGCGTTGCGGCCAGAGTGCTTGCCCATCACCATGCGGTTCTGGCTCCAGCCCACATCTTCGGCGCGCATGATCTCATAGGTTTCGCGATGCTTGAGCACACCATCCTGGTGGATACCCGATTCATGGGCAAAGGCATTGGCCCCCACAATCGCTTTGTTCGGCTGCACCGGGAAACCTGTAATACCGGAAACCAGGCGCGAGCAGTTTACAATTTGGGTGGTATCCAGATTGGTGTCACAGGTAAACAGATCGCGGCGGGTGCGCACCGCCATGACCACCTCTTCCAGTGAGGCATTGCCGGCCCTTTCACCCAGGCCATTGATGGTGCACTCCACTTGGCGCGCCCCCTGAGAGACGGCGGCCAGTGAGTTGGCGACCGCCAAGCCAAGGTCATTATGACAATGCACAGAGAAGATCGCCTTATCGGAGTTGGGGATACGTTCGATCAAGGTGCGAATGGTCTCACCAAACTGTTGCGGCAAATTGTAGCCCACGGTATCCGGCACATTGATCGTGGTTGCGCCGGCATCAATCGCCTGCTCGATAATCCGGCACAGGAAATCAATCTCGGAACGGCCGGCATCTTCCGGGGAAAACTCCACGTTATCGGTATATTGGCGAGCCCGTTTGACAGCCCAGACCGCCTGTTTCACCACTTCATCCGGCGTCATCCGCAACTTCTGCTGCATATGGATGGGTGAGGTGGCTATAAAGGTGTGAATACGACCGGAATTGGCGTCCTTCAACGCCTCACCGGCGCGATCGATATCCGCCTCGAGTGCCCGGGCCAGGCCACAGACGGTACTGTCCTTGATGGTACGGGCAATTGTCTGCACGGCGTCAAAATCCCCTGGACTGGCGATCGGGAAACCGGCCTCAATAATATCCACCCGCATTTTTTCCAACGCCTTGGCGATACGCAGCTTCTCATCCTTGGTCATGGAAGCCCCTGGACTCTGTTCGCCGTCACGCAAGGTGGTATCAAAGATGTACAACTTATCTGGATTACTCATAATCTGCTCCCGGGTTGATCCAATCGCCTATGCGACGAATCACCGTGTGCTCTATTCTTAAAATGTCGATTTGTCTGCGTGCTTGGCCCTCGCCAGGGCATGTGTCGTTTTATGCCCCACAGGGCAGTAGTAGCAGGGAGAGCAGTAGAGCTTGGCGGGTGCGCACAGACACAACTGCCCGGGGGGCAGTGTGTCGCAAGGTCTGTGCGTTGAATGATTTCATCGATATTCCAATTTGGGCTTCGACCGAATATACCGCAAGCTTTTCCCGTTGCCAAGATCCGCGTGATCTATTTCCCGCCGCGTGCCGCGCAGCACTGCAACCAATCACTCTTCCGATTGCGCCTCATCTTTCTTCTCTGCTTCACCACGCTGAATGGCCTGTCGCTCCGCTCTACGCTGATGCAGGTATCGCAGTGTCAGCACCGGTCCGGATATCGCGTAGACCATAAACAGGACAAACAACACCGTCGGCGGCTGGCTGATGACCACGGCTAATACCAGCATCATCACCACCACCGTCATGAAGGGAATCTTGCCCCTGAAATCGATCTCTTTGAAACTGTTGTAGCGCACATTGCTGACCATAAGCAGGCCGGCAGCCAGGGTGATCAGGCAAGCGAGATAAGAGACATCGACACCCTGAACCTGATACTCCACGGCGACCCAGACACTGCCGGCCAGAATGGCGGCGGCGGCGGGGCTCGGCAATCCCTGGAAGTAACGTTTATCAGCGGTGCCAACCTGGGTATTGAAGCGGGCCAGACGTAGCGCAGCACCCGCCGTGTAGACAAAGGCGGCCAACCAACCCAGCTTACCCAGGTGATTGAGCGACCAGACATACATCACCAGGGACGGCGCCAAGCCAAATGCCACCATATCCGAAAGACTGTCGTACTCGGCGCCGAAAGCGGTTTGGGTATTGGTCATTCGCGCCACCCGACCATCCAGCCCGTCCATCACCATGGCCACAAATATCGCCACGGCGGCGTGCTCAAACTTGCCGTTCATGGCAGCCAGCACGGCATAAAAACCACTAAACAGGGCCGCGGTGGTGAACAGATTCGGCAACAGATAAATGCCACGGCTGCGTTTCTGCTGCAGAGGGGTCTCCGGCATGGGTGCTTTTCCTGTTAGATTAAACTGGCCTGATTATAGAGGAGTTGGCAGGCAAAGACAGTCGAATATGGGTCGGGTGGTTTTATAGCGCCCCCTTAGTTGACCCTGCTCAGTATCAGAAAACATCCATCCACCATCCGGCCTGTAGGGACAGGACCCTGTCCCTGCCCGCTCCAAGGGTAACGACGAGGAGTCAGCCCTAAATCCATACCTGGCCTACGCGGCATCACTCCATTTCCGGACAAAAAAAAGCCGCGGGTACGCAAACAGCAACCCGCGGTTTTTTATCGGCTAGAAGCGAATCAGTTCTTGGACTTGTCCACGATCTTCTTGATCCACGGCATCATGCTACGCAGACGCTCGCCCACCACCTCGATATCGTGCGCGGCATTCAGGCGACGGCGCGCCGTCATCTCGGGATAGTTGGACTGGCCCTCGGAGATAAAACGTTTGGCATATTCGCCGCTCTGAATATTCTTCAGACACTCGCGCATCGCTGCCCGGCTCTCCTCGTTGATCACCTTGATGCCGGTTACATACTCACCGTACTCGGCATTGTTGGAGATGGAGTAGTTCATGTTGGCGATACCCCCCTCGTACATCAGGTCGACAATCAGCTTCAGCTCATGCAGACACTCAAAGTAGGCCATCTCCGGGGCATAACCAGCCTCGGTCAGGGTCTCAAAACCGGCTTTTACCAGTTCCACCGCACCACCGCAGAGTACCACCTGCTCACCGAACAGATCGGTTTCGGTCTCATCCTTGAAGGTGGTTTCGATGATGCCGGTACGACCACCGCCGATAGCGGAGGCGTACGAGAGGGCAATGTCCTTGGCCTGACCGCTGGCGTCTTGGAACACAGCAATCAGATCAGGAATACCACCGCCACGCTCAAACTCGGAACGCACGGTATGGCCCGGTGCCTTGGGTGCAATCATGATCACGTCCAGATCGGCACGCGGCACCACCTGATTGTAGTGAATGGCAAAGCCGTGGGCGAATGCCAGGGTGGCGCCCGGCTTCAGATTAGGCTCAAGCTGGTCCCGATAGAGGATTGACTGAAACTCATCCGGGGTCAAAACCATCACTACGTCAGCTTCGGCAACCGCCGCTTCCACACTTTGTACTTTCAGGCCGGCATTCTGCGCTTTCACGGCTGAGGCGGAACCCTCACGCAGGGCGACGGTGACATCAACGCCGGAATCTTTCAGATTGTTGGCATGGGCGTGCCCCTGGGAGCCGTACCCTACAATCGTGACCTTTTTACCCTGGATCAGAGAGAGGTCGGCGTCTTTGTCGTAATAGATATTCATGGTCATTTCAGTAGTACCTTCAAAATATTGGCTTCTATCCAGGGACACACTATCAGCATGTCAATTTAACGTTATTAATCTATCGGGCTGGTGGGCCGGTCAGCGGTTGTATCAGAGGCTAAGGCCTTTCGCACCGCGGGAGATACCGGACGGTCCGGTACGCACCACTTCGACGATCAGATCCTCTTCCACCGCTTTAACAAAGGCATCCAGTTTACTGGCTTGCCCGGTCATCTCGATCAGGTAGCTGGAATCGGTGACATCGATAATCTTGCCGCGGAAGATATCCACCAGCCGTTTGATTTCGTCACGCTGGCTCTTCTCCGCCCGCACCTTGATCAGCATCATCTCCCGCTCCACATGCGGACCCTCCGAGAGATCAAGCAGCTTGACCACCTCTATCAACTTATTCAGCTGTTTGGTGATCTGCTCAATGATGTTCTCATCCCCGCGGGTCACCAGGGTCATGCGCGACAGTGAAGCATCTTCGGTCGGCGCAACCGTCAGGGACTCGATATTGTAGCCACGTGCAGAAAACAGACCGGCCACCCGTGACAACGCCCCGGCTTCATTCTCCATCAGGATTGAAATTATATGTCTCATGGTTAGACCAGCTCACTTTTCGGGGGAAGATACATCTCGTGATGACCCTTACCCGCCTCGATCATCGGGTAAACGTTTTCCGTGGGATCGATCACCACATCCATAAATACCAAGCGATCCTTCAGTGCGAAGGCCTCTTTCATGGCCCCCTCCAGATCCCCCGGCTTCTCTATCTTCATACCTACATGGCCGAAACTTTCGGCCAGCTTCACAAAGTCCGGCAAGGCATCCACATAAGAGTGCGAATAGCGCCCGTCATAGAAAAACTCTTGCCACTGCCGCACCATGCCCATGTAACCGTTGTTCAGCAGCATGATTTTTATCGGTAGGTCATGCTGTTTGCAGGTCGCCAGCTCCTGGATACACATCTGGATACTTGCCTCACCGGTCACCAACGCCACATCGGCGCCAGGGTGAGCGATCTGAATCCCCATGGCAGCCGGCAGGCCGAAACCCATGGTGCCGAGGCCACCGGAATTGACCCAGCGCCGCGGCTTGTCGAAACCGTAGAACTGGGCTGCAAACATCTGGTGCTGCCCCACATCAGAGGCGACAAAGGCATCACCTCCGGTCACCTTATGCAGAGTTTCAACAGCAAATTGTGGCTTAATCTGCGGGTGACTGTGGTCGTAACTGAGACAATCGGCACCACGCCAACTGTCAATCTGTCCCCACCACTTTTTCAAGGCTGTCGCATTGGGTAGCTTTTTGCCTTCCTTGAGTACCTTCAGCATATCCTGCAATACCGACTTCACCGGCCCCACGATCGGCACATCGACCCGCACATTCTTTGAAATGGATGAAGGATCGATATCCACGTGGATAATTTTGGCGTTCGGGCAGAAGTGGGCAATATGGCCGGTGACCCGGTCATCAAAACGGGCGCCGATGGCGATCAGCACATCGGTGTCATGCATAGCCATGTTGGCCTCATAGGTACCGTGCATACCCAGCATACCGATGAATTGCTTATCGCTGGAGGGGTAGGCCCCCAGCCCCATCAGGGTGTTGGTGATCGGGAAACCCAACTCCCGGGTCAACGCCGTCAACTCCTCGCTGGCGTCACCGATCACAACGCCGCCGCCGGTGTAAAAAACCGGCCGTTCAGCACTTAACATTAAGTTGACAGCCTTCTTGATCTGTCCCAGATGTCCCTTCACCACCGGGCTATAGGAACGCATCTTGATTTTTTTCGGATAGTCGTAGGGAATTTTCTTGTTGGGGTCCGTGATATCCTTCGGGATATCCACCACAACCGGTCCCGGTCTGCCCGAAGTGGCTATATAAAAAGCCTTCTTGAGGGTCTCTGCGATATCCTTGACATCCTTGATCAAAAAGTTGTGTTTTACGCAGGGCCGAGTGATACCGACCGTATCAACCTCCTGGAAGGCGTCACTACCTATAAAGGGCGTCGGAACCTGCCCGGTAAGCACTACCATCGGGATGGAATCCATGTAGGCTGTTGCAATACCGGTAACGGCGTTGGTCGCACCGGGGCCTGAAGTAACCAAGGCCACACCCGGCTTGCCGGTGGAGCGGGCATAGCCGTCCGCCGCATGGGTTGCTGCCTGCTCATGCCGCACCAGAATATGCTTTACGAAATCCTGTTGAAAAAGCGCGTCATAAATATGAAGTACCGCACCGCCAGGATAACCAAACACATGTTCAACGCCTTCGTCTTTCAAACACTGAATGACGATCTCGGCACCACTCAATTCCACAAATAACCTCCCAACCAACCGGTTTCTGGGCTCCTACCCACGCCGATCGGCACAATATACAGGGGAAAAATCGAACGGTACAAATTACTCACATACGACAGACAGGTCAAGCCGCAAACAGGCTAAGTGAAAAATTGGCAGGCGCGGCGTCCAATACCTAACCCGTACCCGCAAAATCTCAGTTATCAAATGTTCGGGCAATGACTCCACCATCGAAAACCGATGAACTGGCGATCGGCTTTCCCATGATTATTCATGCGCTTATGCTGCGACCCAAATAGTACCGTTTTGCGAAATCCATCCTTGCTGACCCCGAATGCAAACCCTACAATGAAAAAAGTCTCTTCCAACACTAATAAATAAGGATGATGCGCATGATTATCCGATTACTGCTACCCCTGCTGCTCGCAATCTCCTGTATCGGGGTGGCGGAGGCCCGTATGTATCGCTGGGTCGATGAGAATGGCACAACGGTTTACTCCCAGTCCCCACCTCCTTCAGGCAAAGCGGCGGAGATCAAGGTCCACGTCGCGCCCCCGGCACCGCCAAAGAGCGACGCAACTAGGACACCCAACGCAGACGAGGCCAAGCCTGAGGCTGATAGTCCCAGCAAAGAGGAGATTGCTGCATCCAACAAGATAAAATCGGAGAACTGCACTGCCGCCCGCTACAACCTCAACCTGTATACCAACCTGGGAAAAAAGCTGGTGAAGACACCGGATGGCCTCTACAAACGCCTGACAGAGGAAGAGCGCCAGCAAAAAATCAAAGATAGCCAGAATCAGATCAAGGAATTTTGCGACAAATAACCAATACTGGCCCATTGTCACTGCAGTGGCCGGCTACAACAGGCCACTGCAAATTTACCTGTACTAATAACGGTATCACCCACAACCATCCGCCCGCAAACAGACTAGCAACATAAACCATTAATAAATATATATTTTTAACTGTTAACGGTTCTGTTTAACGTCATTTGCCAGTTTAGGAAATTTCCTACAAGGCGACCGTGTTCCCCCTACAGACAATAACCACACGATCTCCCATACTTTACTCACCGTCAACAAGGAAGACCACGGATCGGTGATACTCTTCAAGGATGGGTGAAAGGATTCCGCTTTCTGCCAAAAGAATACGACGGTGACCCCGAAGGTAAGGATGTCTTCGGGGTTTTTATTTTGCTCACCATTCAGCCACGCGCCTTGGTCGCCCGGAGATCAGGTCAAAAAACATATTCAAGGCAACTGACCGCCGCGGCGCCTGTCCCTCTACCTACTCGGGCCGGCCAATATAGTAGCCTTGTGCCCCATCCACATGCAGCGACGACAAAATTTCCCATACCGCTTCTGTCTCAACCGCTTCGGCTATGACGACGATCTCCAGACCGTGGGCTATTTCCGTCAGGGCTTGCACAAAGAACTGATTATCCTTACTGTCATCGATGGAACGCATGAAGCTGCCATCGATTTTCAGGTAATCGATCTTCATCGAGCGTAAATAGGCTAGCGAACTGAAGCTCCTGCCGAAATGATCGATCGACAATTTTGCGCCAAAGCCAGTGACCAGATCTAGCAATGCGTTGACCTTGTCAATCAACGACACAACCCCATACTCCGGCAATTCAAAAATAAGGCGTGATGTCAGCTCGCGATTGTCTCCCAATCGCTCCGCCAGCCACTTCATAAATCCGGCTGTCGTGATCGATTGCAGTGAGAGATTCACGGCATAGCGCGTCTGATCTTCGCCGGACGCTCGCAGACGTTGCAATACTTGACTGATCACGGCCTTATCAATTTCTGCGGTCATATTCAGGCTCTCTACCTGTGGCATGAACAGCCCTGCGGTCAACAAACGGGCTTGATCAGGATGCTCCAGATCCTGTGGGATCCTGACCAAAACCTCCTGGTGCAACAGTTGGCGGTCCGCACGGGTCACCACCGGCTGATAGTGAAGTTGAATTCGCTCACGTTGTAACGCCTCACCGATAAACGCACGCCATTCGGCAGCACCCCGTATCGGGCTCGCCTGCCCCTCTTCGGGCCGGCTAAGATGCCACCCATTGGCACCCTTGCTCTGGGCAATACGCAACGCCATATCGGTCTCCGCCAGCAGTTCGGAGGCACTCTGGCGACCATCAAACAAGCCAATACCGACATGCCCCACATCCGGGTTATCCAGCTTTCCACTGCCGTAAAGACCGGTCAATAGCGCCACCAACTGCTCAGCCAAGCGTGGAATCTGGTCATCGGCACACTCTTCTACCAGCAGCGCAAAATCGGCACCGGCAAGATGGGCAAGCTGACTTCTCGGCCACTGGGCGGATACCGTCTCCAACGCCCTCGCCGTCTGCCCCAATAGCGCATCACCCGCACTATAACCATGCGCATCGTTATAGCGTTTGAAATCCTTCAGCTGCACCAGGCAAAGCGCACCGCGGGAAAACTCTTCGGTGGAGTCGATCTGGTTAACCAGCAGATCCATAAAAAACCGCTTATTGGCCAGACCGGTTACCGGATGCTGATGAGCCTGGCGCCGGAATCCGGCAGCGAGACGCTCCAGTTCATCCAACATCTGTCGCACCTTAGCCGACATCCGGTTCATCGCCTCTACCATGCGTCGTATATCAGGCGTTTTGGGTAATGGATCCAGGATCGGGAATTCACGGTTGCAGATGGCATTGGCTTGCTGTTCAACCGACTTCAGGGGCCCCAATACCCTCTTCAGTATCAACACACCGATTACTAGAGCGGCAACGGCACTGACCAGGAACCAACGCAATGTTCCGGCGATGTTTTCCCATAGTTGACGATAGGCGTAGCCGGGATGGCTGCTGATAACAACCCGCCCCCGCTGAACCCAGCCATCCATGAGGACGGATACACCCTCCGGCGTCGTTAGCGGCAACATGTTGATAAACCACTCCGGTACACCTTCAAGCTGCACCGGCAACACCCGATCTACCCAGGGCTTACCCTGCATATCTTCGATTCGAATGGAGCGATAGAATCCGCGGTCAAAGATAGCATCGGTCATTGAAGTGATCGTCGCCAGATCCATATCCGCCATGTAGGGAGAGATCGACAATCCCAGCGAAGTAGCGGCATCCTGGGCATGCGACTCCAACTGCTTTTCCAGATAATCCCGGGTGTTATGTACCGTGATCAGAAAGGTCCCGACAAAGACCAACAGCAGCAGGGTGACAATCAGTGCCACCAGTTGTTTTGGCAAGGTCATAATAGGCTTACCTCAGCGCTCCGCTTATTATTCTGTTGTGTAAGAAATCGACTGTATTGCTTGGGCTTCATTGCGCCGTCTCCCGGGCCATGCGTGCCTTCAGGTCCTGCCAGAGGCTAATGCGGCTCGACGACCCCACCTTCTCACCCCGTCCCCGGCTCTTGGCCAGCCACAGCCCCTCCGCATTGAAGCTGTATACCGGAGCCAGATCACCACGCTTGTCAGCCGAGAGGATCTGACCGTTGAGATTGTCCAGCACCAGGGGAATCGCCCCCTTCTCTGGGTAGTAGGTCAATACCATGTGCGCCTGGTTTAACTCCAGAGCCTTCACATACATAATGCGCATCTTCTCCTCCGGCACCCCCATCTCCCGCAGCGTAAAGTATTTGGCGATGGAGTAATCCTCACAGTCGGCCTGGCCGCGTCCCAGTGCTTCCGCCGGTGTAGCCCAGTAATCTTCCTTACCCCAGATATTGAGGTCGGAACGGTAGGTAAGCCGGTTGAAAAAGTCGTTTACCAGGGTCAGTTTTTCCGTTTCGTTCGCGTCTGGATGCGTCTCCATCAGATTCTGCCACTCGACTATTCTGTTTGCAGCCAGCTCGCCATAGGTCTGCTTGGCCCACTGGATCAGCGCGGCACTGACCAGAGAGTCGCTAGCTACCACACCACCCAGTAACAGCGCTATTGCCAACACAATCCAACGCATCCAATGCCAGTGAATTCTGGCAAGCGGAGCAGGGTGATAAGCTGTGGCTGGTGCAATGAACAATGGGCTACCGCTGATAAAATCAATATCCAATAGAGTTTTTTCGGCAGCTAGCGGGAATGCTGTAGCCCCGGCAGATAAAGCGGCAACCCCAATCTAATCGTCGTCATCCATTTGTCCCGACCAGGGCATACCGTTAGAATAGGCGCATTTTGCACCCACACCCCCTGGACCCCGGACATGCGCACATCCCAATTTCCTCTTCAGACCGTCAAGGAGACTCCCTCCGACGCCGAGATCAGCAGTCACCAGCTCATGATCCGAGCCGGCATGATCCGCAAACTCGCCGCTGGTCTCTACACCTGGCTGCCGCTGGGCCTGCGGGTGCTGCGCAAGGTCGAAGCCATCGTCCGGGAGGAGATGGACCGTTCCGGTGCACTGGAGGTACTGATGCCCTCCATCCAACCGGCCGAATTATGGCAGGAATCGGGACGTTGGGAGCAGTACGGCCCGGAACTGCTGCGCCTCAACGACCGGCACAAAAGGGCTTTCTGTTACGGTCCTACCCACGAAGAGATCATCACCGACCTGGCCCGTAACGAGTTGCACAGCTACAAACAGCTGCCGATCAACTTCTACCAGATTCAAACCAAATTCCGCGATGAGATTCGGCCCCGTTTCGGCGTCATGCGTGCGCGCGAATTCCTGATGAAGGATGCGTACTCTTTCCACGTCGACCAAGCCTCCCTGCAGCAAACCTATGATTTGATGCACCAGACATACAGCCGTATCTTTACCCGTTGCGGTTTGGAGTTCAGGGCGGTACAGGCGGACAGCGGCAGCATCGGCGGCAGCGCTTCGATGGAGTTCCATGTATTGGCCGATTCCGGTGAAGATGCCATCGCCTTCTCGACCGAGAGCAATTATGCCGCCAATATCGAAACGGCTGAAGCGGTGGCGCTTGGTACTGGCCTCGCCGCGCCAAACGAGACATTGCGACTGGTCGACACACCCGAGACCAAAACCATTCAGAACCTGGTTGACCAATTCAATCAACCCATTGAAAAAACAATAAAAACACTGATTGTTGTCGCCGCCGAGGAGGAACCGGCCGACTACGTTGCCCTACTGGTACGGGGTGATCATGAACTGAATGAAATCAAGGCAGAGAAACTGCCTGAGGTGGCAGCACCCCTGACCTTCGCCAGCGAAGAGCAAATCCGTGAAGCGATCGGTGCCGGCCCCGGATCCCTGGGCCCGCTCAATCTGCCGATCCCCTGCATCATCGACCGGACTGTCGCCCTGACCGCGGATTTCAGCGCCGGGGCCAATCAGGATGGGAAGCACTATTTCGGCATCAACTGGGAACGTGACCTGCCCACACCGAAGGTTGCGGATATCCGTAACGTGCAGGAGGGGGACCCCAGTCCGGACGGCCAGGGCACCCTAACCCTGGCCCGGGGTATTGAGGTCGGGCATATCTTCCAGTTGGGAAATAAGTACAGCGAGGCGATGAAGGCATCGGTATTGGATGAAAATGGCCGGAGCCTGGTAATGGAAATGGGTTGCTACGGCATCGGTGTCTCCCGCGTGGCCGCCGCCGCCATTGAACAGAATCACGACGACAAGGGGATCATCTGGCCAGCCGCCATCGCCCCCTTCCAGGTCGCTCTTTGTCCAATGAAACTGAATAAATCACATCGGGTTCGTGAAGCCACTGAGCAACTCTACCGGGAGCTAAGCGCCGTAGGCATTGAGGTACTGATGGATGATCGCGGTGCCCGTCCGGGAGCCATGTTTGCGGACATGGAATTGATCGGTATTCCTCACCGGATCGTAATCGGCGAGCGCAGTCTGGACGAAGGTAAACTGGAATACCGCGGCAGGTGTGACAGTGACAACAGTATGATCGAAATAGATCGAATCGTACCCTTCCTGCAGGAGCAATTGAGCCCACAGACCTGATTTCCAAGGAGTCAGGCATCGCGTCTCATACCTGAAGACAATCACAACAGAGAAACTGGATTCATGGCAAAAGTAGAAAGCTTTACAAGAGAGCAGCTGCTGGATTGCGGCTACGGCAGAATGTTTGGCGAAGGCAACGCGCAGTTGCCTGTCCCCAACATGCTGATGATGGACCGGATCACCCGGATTTCCGATGAAGGTGGCGCCTACGGAAAGGGAGTGATTGAAGCGGAGCTGGACATCACGCCAGACCTCTGGTTTTTCGATTGCCACTTCCCCGGCGACCCGGTCATGCCAGGTTGTCTGGGACTGGATGCCATGTGGCAGGCGGTCGGCTTCTTTCTGGCCTGGTTAGGCAATCCTGGCCATGGTCGGGCACTGGGTGTCGGCGAAGTAAAATTTACCGGACAGGTGTTGCCCAGCGCAAAAAAAGTTTCCTACCACATAGACCTCAAGCGGGTTATTACCCGTCGTCTGGTCATGGGGGTTGCCGATGCGGTCATGAAGGTGGATGGACGGGAAATCTATAGCGCTAAAGACCTGCGTGTAGGCCTATTTGTCTCAACCGACAACTTCTGAACCACGTAACCGACCGGACCGGACAACCAAACAGATGGGTGAAATCGAACTGACGTAACCCATCCGTTATGACCTCCCTATTTGCATGTCCAGGGAACCGGCCCCTTATCCAACCTGCTTTAGCTTCCCGCCGTCCAAAAGTCCACAACTCGCGGCCCTCCTAGCACGCTTTTCAAACCAGGATAGCGACTTGTTGAACTAATACAGACACATCCTGCAACGAAATAGGAACCTAAAAAAATGTGACCCAGTCCACAAAAAAGCAGGTTTCAGAGAAAAAATCCTTATAGTGGAGCGGTATTGCCGCGTTCATCACATCCGCGCCAGATACAAAATTGCCCTTCATGACTTAATATTCAGCTATATCGGTCGACATCTGGTTTTAATATGGCCCAAGACATCGTCAACCTTAACAGTCAGAAACCTGCATCCTCGCGGAAACGGCAAGCCATTAGGATTTTGCAGGTCACTGACTGTCACCTGCATACCGATACAGAGTGGAAACTGGCCGGTATCAATACCCAACTCAGCTTCGAGTGGGTGATGTCCCTGGCTGAGCGGCATAAAGCGGAAACCGATTTACTACTGCTAACCGGCGACTTGGTTCACGACGCCTCCGCCATTGGTTACACCCGCCTCAAACGATATGTTGAGGATTTCGGCATTCGGGCTTGCTGCCTGCCGGGAAACCATGACAAACCGGACATGCTCCGCACCCACATGCAGGGCCGGTTGGTCGAGACCCCCAAAGAGATCAAATTGGGTAACTGGTTAATCGTCCTGCTCGACTCCACCCTACCGCATTCTGAAGGGGGACATCTGAGCGACCAGGAGTTGCAGACACTGGATAACGCCTTGGGCAACCATCCGGAACACCATGTACTCATCGCCCTGCATCATCATCCGATACATATCAACAGCGCCTGGATGGATAAAATGGCCCTGGACAATCCAGCGCCCTTTTTATCCATCCTGAATCGGCATGGAAATGTAAAAGGAGTGGTATGGGGCCATATTCATCAAACCTTTGATACCGAACTCAACGGCATCAAGATGATGGGAACGCCCTCTACCTGTATTCAATTCATTGAAAACCAGGATAAGTTCGGGATCAGCACCACCCCGCCCGGATTTCGCTGGCTGGAGCTGTTGCCAGATGGTCGCATCAATACCGGCATTGAACGAATCGCCGAACTCCCCCCCGGCCTCGACCTGAAAACGGCCGGTTACTGAGCGACTCCTGCGGCACCGAACCCTCTCGCCTAACGGCGACATGATCCCTTTTTTCCGGTTATGATAACGGCAACGACAAGAACCGGAGCGGCTATTCATCCGGTCAATAAAAGGGAGCATAACCATGCAAAGGTTCTTTCACGGTGCCTTCTGCCTCACACTCGCCGTCACTGCCGTTCTGGCGGATGAACCACGGCGCTTCGCCGATACGGGTACCAATTGGCGTCCCATTGAGACCACTCCTGCCGAGAGGCCCGCCCAGACAATCGATGCGACAGGCATATCCAGCCAACCGTCCAGATCCTCCACAATACAAGGCTATCCGTCCAACGGCTATCCGCTATCCGCACCGGCTATCCCCTATGACGGCACATACCCCAGTGGCGAGACGGCAAGTTCTGCTCCCTATCCCTACAGCTCAGGTGCCGATGAAACGTCCGTGCCACCGGTTTACCCTTATCAGCCAGAGTATTCGGCAACCCCTTGGGGCTACCCGGCCGCTCCCGGTTACTCCTCCGGGTATGATCAGCCGTCCGCTTACGGATACCCTTATCCGTACCCGACGGCGCCTTCCTACCCCCCATACGCCGCCCCGCTGGAATATGGTTATCCACAAGGCTACGGACAAGAGTACGGGTACCCGACCCAACCCGCACCCGGATATGAAAATGGCTACTATTACCCCAACACCGGGTATGCTCCGGACGACACCCCCTACTATCCCGCAGCGCCGCTGCGCCAGCAGCAACCACCGTCATATGTTCCGACACAGCCTGCCCCCCCTGGCTGGGACGAACAGGGAGCGTACCTGAACCCGCCACCCTCGAGCCAATACCCGCAGGAACAGCCCGATGCTCCTGTCACCCCGTTGCCGGGAGAATCGGCTCCGCAGGACAGCAGAAACCAAGGCCATGATTACAGAGTGAATGGTGCGCCGGCGAAATTCAGGCCCTGGACAGACCCAAGAATAGAGGCACCGGCCGAAGAGACAGCGCGTTAGCGATCAGCGATCAGCGAACACTAAACTCCACCAGCTCTTGGAATGGAACAGGTTCGTTGGAAACCCCCGCCACGCTGGCCTGGGGCGGTCCATGCGTCAGCCAGCTACGCAACTGATCAAGCGCTTCGGCTTCACCGCAGGCAAGCACTTCGACCCGGCCATCGGTGAGGTTCTTGGCATAGCCGGTAATTTTCAGACGTTCGGCTTCAAACCGGGTTGAGGCACGAAAGAACACCCCTTGAACCTTTCCGGATACCAGATACCGCATACAGATCGTCAATGGACACGCCTCCCGTTTTCGCTATCAGCCAGAGCGGGCTTTTGCGATTGCTCCGCCTGTTTCAGTAACCGCTCGATCATCACCGCCGTCATACCTCCCACATGTCTCGCCACCACGTCTCCCTGTGGAGAAATCAGGATAGAAGTAGGTAGTGCCGGTATCGGCCCTAAAGGAGTATAGCCATCGGCAGGCGCCAACAATATCGGATAACTGATAAAGGCCTCCTCCACAAACTCCTTGAGCCGCTGCAACGGGATATCCTCCATATTGATTCCAATGACCCGGGCATCCCGATCTTTGTGATCCAGATAAAAACGCTCCAGCTCCGGCATCTCTTCGATACAGGGGGGACACCAGGTTGCCCAGAAATTGACCAGTAGCCACTGTCCACGAAACTCAGCAAGCGTCCGATCCTTGCCCTGCAGATCCGGCAGCGTAAAGTCCACCGCCTGAACAGAGACACTGAACAGCAGCCACCACACCGCTCCAATTAGTCGAGAGATACTACGCATCATCTAGGCCCTGCAAATCTTAAACACCATGACGCCATATCATACACCCACCGTCGACATCACCCGCGCATTCACCACTGCGGCAAAAAGCACACCCTTCGCCGCTGTTTCAACACCATAGGTTTGGTTACAATGGGCGGCCGCTATTCGGAGAGGAGCGTCGAGATTATCATGACGGTAAAGATCTACCACAACCCACAATGCAGTAAATCCCGCCAGACCCTGCAGATTCTGCAAGAGGAAGGTGTAGCAGCCGAAGTCATCGAATATCTAAAACAACCACCCAGCCGGGAAGAGTTGACCCAGATCCTCCAGGCATTGGGCATGCGCCCACGGGACTTGATGCGCCAGGGTGAAGCGGAATACCAGCAGGCCGGGCTGGACAACCCGGATCTTTCCGATGAGCAGTTGATCCAGGCCATGCTGGACCATCCCAGATTGATTGAACGTCCGATCGTCGTCAAAGATGGCCAGGTAATCATCGGACGCCCGCCGCAACGCGTACTGGATATACTCTGATGGCGGAGATACTGGTGCTCTACTACAGCCGTTATGGGGCGACGGCCGAAATGGCCCGACAGATCGCCCGGGGGGTCGAAGAGGTACCGGGAATGCAGGCCAAGCTGCGTACCGTTCCGGCGGTCTCCCCGGTTTGTGAAGCGACCGAACCGGCCGTTCCGGACAGTGGCGCCCCCTACGCCACCACAGCCGATCTGGAGTCCTGCGCCGGCCTCGCCCTCGGCAGTCCGACCCGATTCGGCAATATGGCGGCACCAATGAAGCAGTTTATCGATAGCACCAGCCCACTCTGGCTGACCGGAGGTCTGGCCGGCAAACCGGGCGCTGTCTTCACCTCGTCATCCAGTATGCACGGCGGACAGGAAACCACCCTGATCTCCATGATGTTGCCCCTGCTCCACCACGGCATGCTGATAACCGGCTTGCCTTATAGCGAGACGACGCTATTGCACACCGTCTCAGGGGGGACGCCTTACGGTCCAAGCCACTTGGCCGGCGTAGATAGCAAATTACCGCTCACTGAAGACGAGAAACTGCTCTGCCGTGCCCTGGGCAAACGGATCGCCAGCTTCGCTCAAAAACTGACCGACAACCCCTGATCGATGCCCAAACAACTCGCCCTCGGACTCACTCTGCCAGAGAGTACCAACCTTGACAGCTATCTGCCCGCCGCCAACCAACAGGCGGTCTCTGACCTTTCCACCTGTGCCACAGGGACGGGCGAGCCGTTTATCTATCTCTGGGGGGCGACTCAGACCGGGAAAAGCCATCTGCTTCAAGCCGCCACGCAACTGGCGGATCAGGCCGGACGATCGGCCCTGTATATCCCACTGGATCAAGCCACCCAACTGTCACCGGCCATCTTTGACGACCTGGAACAGATGGATATTATCTGCCTGGATGACATCGAACAGATCGCCGGCCAGCCAGACTGGGAGACAGGTGTCTTCAATCTGTTCAATCGGCTGCGGGAGCAGGGGAAATCACTGCTGGTGACGGCCCACTGCGGCCCACTGAACCTGCCGATCGCCCTCGCCGATCTGCGCTCGCGGCTGAGCTGGGGTCTCTGCTATCAACTGCAACCATTGGATGATAACGATAAGATAGCAGCGCTAACGGCCGCGGCCGCCAGGCGCGGCCTGACCTTGAGCGAAGAGACGGCACGTTACATCCTGCGCCACACGCAACGGGATATGGGTTCGCTACGACGCCTGCTGAAACAGCTCGATCACGCTTCGCTGGAGGCAAAACGCGCGCTGACCATCCCCTTCATCAAGGCGTTCCTGAATCGACAAACTGACGGGTAAATAGACCACTCACTGATCCTTTTGATGGGCCATCGCCAAACGACTCCAAACCCATACGTAATTCACGCCGCTGGCGACGGTAGTAACCATAACCAGCCACACCAGGCTTTCGATCAAAACCCCGGGCAAGGCCAACAGGCCGCGGTCCAGGACCACGGCCAACACCAGCATGATTTGGGAGAAGGTATTGATTTTGCTGATAAAACTTGGATTGGCCGTCAACTCCATTACACGGAAGTGGTAGACCAGGGCACCGGTGACGATCACCAGATCCCGTAAAATAACCAACAGCACCAACCAAACCGGGATCACCTCGATCAGGGCCAGGGTAAGGTAACTGGAGACCAGCAACACTTTGTCCGCCAGCGGATCCAGTAACCCACCCAGCTGACTCTGCCAACCATAGTGTTTAGCCAGGTAACCGTCCAAGCCATCTGATATGCCGGCCACGGCAAACAGTACCAGCGCCACGCCAAACTGCTGTTCCAGCAGCATCCAGACAACCGGCACCGACATGAAGATACGCAATATACTGATCAGATTGGGTATATCTTCGCGTTTCAACATCACAATCTTGTCACCCCTAGGGTAGAAAAAAGCGCGCGGCGACTATGCATACGCTCCTTTTTTCCACCACTCCCTGTTTTTGAGGTTAACGCATACGGTAGAAGAGATCGACTCCCTCGATAAGCGGAAGCGATACATCCGGCAGATCCGTGATCGGTTCAATCATGCCTCCCAGGGCGAGACCCTGTTCCAAGACCTGCACACCCCCTCTTACCTGTAATTCATAGGTGATCGCATCCGGCTCAACCGACATCATATCGACCCGCTCCACCGAACTCTGGGACTGCAGAAAACGGCCTATCCCGACATATTGGGTTAAATCCGACACGCCACTGACTCGAAGCCTGATCCGGGACAAATTGGCTTCGCCACCGACCGGTGCGTACAGCTCCGCCAGCAAATCGCTCACATGCTCAATCCCGGCATGGGCCAATGCGGCGGGATCATCCCCCTCATCACGCCAGTTGGACTGGCGGTCACCGTGGTAGAGACGCCAGGTAACCCGCCACAATTTGCTCGAGAGCTGGGTCAATCTACCGGTAACGATCAAGTCAGGTGTGTAGCGTTGGGAGGCCCGGCTGATATTCTGCTCAAAATCACCCCACAGATCGGCCACCTGTACCGCCGCCTGATCCTCCAGGTCCATCAGCGGCAGCAACAAGGGGATACCACGTTGCGCGGCCGCCGCAGTCATGGCGGAGAGCAGGGGTTCATCCGATTCGGGGCGCATTACCCGGCGCTGTCCCTGACTCTCTATCCCCAGCCAAACCAACCCCGAGGGACGGTTCTCCCCCCACACCGGTAAGCGCCGCTCTCTCAGCAAACGCTGTACGGCAGCCGTATCAAACTGCACGGTCAGCAGGCGGGCGGATATCTCACCAACCGAAGCGGTACCGGCCTCCGTCGCGGAGGATTCGCCGGTCGGTACACGACTGGCATCAAGGCGATAACGGAACTGTTGGACGTAGCGTGGTGCCTGCTCGATATCGTTCTGTATTTCCGGGCGCTGCGCGACATGCCGATTCCCCGTCACCTTCACCAACATCTGTGCGAAGGCACGCCGTATGCCGTCGGTCCGCTGCTCGGCGGACTGCCCATCGACCGCCACCTCCGCGCTGTAAAGTCCGGTTACCTGGCTGGCAGCGGCAAACGAGATGCCCCCGACAAATAGTGCCAGCAACAGTAATATCCGGCTTAGGGTTAGCGTGCGATGAGATGGGGCTGTTAAACAACTGGGCATGTGATAGGAGTCCGACTGACGTAATAATCCGGTCGATTCTAGCCTGCCCCCCGCCGCAAATCCATTAATCGCCTACAGACATTCGATGCCGTCTCTTTCGGCAACCGGAAAAATCACCCGCTATCATTTCCGATGGTATAATTCCGCTCCCTTTGCCTGATCCCTCCCTGTGGATTTGGTAGAATCAACAACTGCAGCCCGTTCTCTTAACGCGCACCTAGCCTGGAGTGATCAGTGGATCAGAACAAAACCGACTCCGTCTCTCTCAGTTACCGGGATGCCGGTGTCGATATCGACGCCGGGAACAGCCTGGTCGAGCGGATTAAACCCATTGTAAAAAACACCTTCCGACCCGGCGTAATGACAGGGCTGGGGGGATTCGGTGCGCTTTTCGAACTGCCGTTGGACCGTTACCGGGAGCCGGTACTGGTATCCGGCACCGACGGCGTGGGGACCAAACTGCGACTGGCCCTGGCGCTGCAGAAGCATGACACCATCGGCATCGACCTGGTCGCCATGTGCGTCAATGACATCATCGTCACCGGTGCGGAACCGCTGTTCTTCCTCGACTACTACGCCACGGGCCACCTTGATGTAGACGTAGCCAGCAGTGTGATCACTGGCATTGCCGAGGGATGCCGGCTCTCCGGCGCTGCGCTCACCGGCGGGGAAACGGCCGAAATGCCGGGCATCTACGAAACCGGCGACTATGACTTGGCCGGATTCTGTGTCGGCATCGTGGAGAAATCCCGTATTATTCAACCGGACCGGGTGCAACCCGGCGATGTGTTGCTGGGACTCGCCTCCTCCGGCCCCCACTCCAACGGTTATTCCCTGGTCCGCAAGATCCTGGAGGTATCGGGTGCGGACCTGAACCAGCCGCTGGGTGACCGCAAACTGGGAGACGCCTTGCTCACCCCGACCCGCATTTATGTTAAGTCGCTGCTGGCATTGCACCAATCCATCGATATCCACGCCATGGCGCACATCACCGGCGGCGGCTTACCGGAGAACCTGCCGCGCGTGCTGCCAGCGGGTACCCGTGCCCTGGTCGACAGTAACTCCTGGCAGCGGCCGGCGGTATTCCAGTGGTTGCAGGAACAGGGCAATGTACTGGAGGCCGAGATGCTGCGCACCTTCAACTGCGGTGTCGGCATGGTGGTCTGTGTCGCCGAAGCAGACGCGGAACAAGCCATCACACTGCTACAGGCAGAAGGCGAAACCGTTTGGAAATTGGGTCGGATCGAGGCGCACGACGGCGCGCCCTGCGTGGAACTGGTATCGTGACCCAAGTGCAAAAACTGCCCATAGTCGTATTGATCTCAGGCAGCGGCAGCAATCTTCAAGCCATCATTGATGGCGCCGCCGCCGATCTCCCGGTGGAAATACGGGCCGTCATCAGCAACCGTGCAGACGCCTTCGGTCTGGAACGGGCCCAGCGCGCCGCCATCCCCACGCGGATACTCGACCATACCAACTATCCGGACCGGGAGACCTACGACCGGGCGTTGGTGGAGCTGATCGACAGTTTTCAACCGGGATTGGTGATATTGGCCGGTTTCATGCGTATTCTGACACCGGCACTGGTCAATCACTTCCAGGGAAAACTACTGAACATTCACCCTTCCCTGTTGCCCAAGTATCGTGGCTTGCATACCCATCAACGGGCACTCGAAGCTGGCGACCCGGTTCACGGCGCCAGCGTTCATCTGGTTACCGAAGAGCTGGACGGCGGGCCGGTGATACTGCAGGTTCGTGTACCGATAGAGCCCGGTGATGACGAGTCCACACTGGCTGCCCGCGTGCTGACGCAAGAGCATCAGATCTACCCGAGGGTCATTCGCTGGTTTGCCGAAGGCCGCTTGCGGGTCACAGCGGGATCGATTGAACTGGATGGACAACCACTACAAGGACCGATTGTCATGGAATTCAATCAGTTAAACGCCGTATGAGTGATCTCAACATGAGATCACTCGGCAAATTGCTGCTGGCAGGCTGGACCCTGCTACTACCGGACCTCGTACTGGGGGAGACCGACGTTTCCCTGAAGCCCTATAGCGCCGAGTACCGGGTCAGTAAAGGCAGTTTTGTGATTGGCCGGGCAACCATCACCCTCAGCCTGAGCAGTGACGACCGTTACACCTACCGCGCCTTCACCGCACCGGTCGGTCTGGCCGCGGTGTTCCGCAAAGACGAAATTACCGAACTGAGCGAGGGACGGTTACGCAACGACCAGGTCATCCCCTCCCGCTATCTCTATACCCACAAGCGCCCGAAACGGACGCGCCAGGTCAATCTCGATTTCAATTGGCGTACCGGGCGGGTGGCAAACCGGACACCCGACTCAAACTGGAGCATGGAGATTCACGAGGGAACGCAGGACAAGTTCAGTCAACAATTGGCACTGAGCCTGGCACTCAGTCGGGGCGAAAAGAGTGCCGAATACCAGGTCGCCGACGGCGGACTATTGAAGAGCTACCGCTATACGGAGATCAGCCGAGAGCCGATCCGGATCGAATCAGGTCACTATCAAACCATTAAGCTGGAAAGGAACAAGGGTGACAAGCCGTCCCGAACAACCCTCTGGTTTGCACCCGATCTCAACTTCCTGCCGGTGCGTATCGCCAAACACGAAAAAGATGGCGACTATGTCATGGAGTTGATCTCCGTCTCCTGGCTAGATCAGAAGAGTTGAGCGATCACCGATCAGTCGCGTTGTAGCAGCCGGCTCATCACCGATTTGAAAAAACCACCCGGAGCCACCGTGATCTGGGCGTCGTCGACGTTGACCTGATCCAGTGCGTAACTGCAGTACTCCACACCTGCCTCCTGGTACATTTCCTGGGAGAGTTTCAGATCATCGGCCCAGCGGGAGAGGAAATCCTCACTCGGCGCAATACAGACAATCCGCTTCACCTCTTCCTGGATCAGTTTCGAGGCGCAACGTGGACAGGGAGGATGGGTGACATAGACGGTACAACCGGTGAGATCCCGCTTGGCGAAGATCATGGCGTTCTCTTCCGCGTGAATGGTCAGGTTCAGTTTGCAGTTACGATCTGTCAGCCGTTCAGTTCGATCCTCCACCCCGGCGGCAAAACCGTTATAGCCGACGGAAACGATGCGGTTGCCATCGGTGATCACCGCCCCGACCTGAGATGAAGGGTCCTTGCTCCAGGCGGAAATATGGGCCGCCAGCCCCAGGAAACGGGTATCCCATTTGACACTCATCGATAAGACCTCACGGGGATTGCCGGGTTTGAGACGGGTAGAATCCGCCATCAAGTGATACAGCGCGTTTGTGCCGATTGGCACGCCAAGCTGGCCGCAACCCTTTCTGCCAGCCGGCGCTAGTCTGAAGTAGTGATGCCGTCAGGTCAACAGAGGGGTTTACCCTAGCCACCCTCTCCCTCTGATGACGCCTCCTCGTCCTCTTCCACCTTGATCTCTTCCAGGGAGAGCGAACTGCCCACGGAAGCGGCGGATGCCTGTCCCTGTTTCAGTTTTATCTTAAGTTGCAGGTTGTTGGGTGAGTCGGCATTCTTGATCGCCTCTTCACGGCTGATCCGACCCTGTTGCAGCAGATTGAACAGCGCCCCGTCAAAGGTCTGCATACCGAGCGCCTCGGACTTCTCCATCACCTCCTTGATGCCGGAAATATCACCCCGCTTGATCAACTCTTCCACCGTCGATGTCCCAAGCAGAATCTCGATCGCTGCCGCCCGCTTGCCATCCACCGTAGGTATCAGGCGCTGGGAAACAAAGGCTTTCAGATTCAGTGATAGGTCAATCAGCAGTTGTGGCCGCCGCTCTTCCGGAAAAAAATTGATAATGCGGTCGAGTGCCTGGTTGGCATTGTTGGCGTGCAGTGTGGAAATGCAGAGATGTCCGGTCTCGGCAAACGCCATGGCATGTTCCATGGTCTCCCGGTCGCGGATTTCACCGATCAGGATCACATCCGGCGCTTGGCGCAGGGTATTCTTGAGGGCATCTTCGTAACAGTCGGTATCCACACCCACTTCCCGCTGATTAACGATACTTTTCTTGTGGGGGTGGACGTATTCGATCGGGTCCTCGATGGTAATAATATGCCCCGAGCTATGGCTGTTGCGATGGTCAATCAAGGCCGCCAGGGAGGTGGACTTTCCGGAACCGGTTCCGCCGACAAACAGTACCAGCCCCCGTTTCTCCATCACCACCCGGGTCAGGATCTCCGGTAACCCAAGTGACTTGACGCTGGGAATATCGGTTTTGATATTCCGCACCACCATGGCGATCTCGTTTCGCTGCTTGAAGATATTGACCCGAAACCGACCCACCCCCGGCTCGCTGATAGCCAGATTCATCTCGGGCTTCTGTTCAAAACTGGCGATCTGTTCCTCGTCCATAATTTCATAGGCGATCTGCTTCACCTGCCCCGGGACCATCGGTTCTTTGGCCAGTGCCTTGAGCTGGCCATGGAATTTGGCCGCCGGCGGTGCCCCGGTCGACAGATAGAGATCGGAACCGTCTTTCGAAGCGAGGATTTTCAGGTAATTTTTAAACATGATAGGCAGAACCCTTACTGACTACGAAAAAGATGAAGCAAAGCATAACCGTACATTTACTTTTCTGACGACTCATCTGGCTCAGCCACGGTTAGGAAAATAGTAGTCGCGAATGAACGCGAATGCTGAAAATCCCCATATATTTCGTCTCCTTATCGAGAAGCCATCATACATTTTCAGAGAGAGATCTGTTCTATTGCTCAATAGCTAGTGAAACGATTTTATTATTACTCACGTCTATTTGCGGCCTTATTAACGGATTCCGAAACTGGATCAGCATTGTGGGTAATCAGGTTTGTTTTTGATAAAAAAAGCCCGCGCAACGGCGGGCTTTTTCTTGATCCAATAGTTCCGGGTTCCGGTTCAGTTGTTCTGAATCACGATATTGGGGAACTTAGCAGCATAGCTCTTAGCCTGTAAGGCCAGGATAGCCGTGGTCTTGCGGGCAATCTCACGGTAGATCTGCGAAATGCGTGCATCGGGATCTGTTACCACGGTCGGCTTGCCGCCATCGGTCTCTTCGCGAATGCGGATATCCAGCGGTAGGGCGCCGAGGAAATTGACCCCGTACTGCTCGGCCATGCGCCGACCGCCACCCTCGCCGAAGATATGCTCTTCGTGGCCACAGTTGGAACAGATATGGATACTCATGTTTTCCACGATACCCAATACCGGCACCTCGACCTTTTCAAACATCTTGAAGCCCTTGCGCGCATCCAGCAGGGCGATATCCTGAGGCGTGGTCACCACCACCGCGCCCGACACCGGCACTTTCTGAGCCAGGGTCAGCTGGGTATCACCGGTGCCCGGCGGCAGATCGATGATCAGATAATCCAGGTTGGCCCAGTTGGTATCGTTCAGCAATTGTTCCAGCGCCTGGGTGACCATGGGGCCACGCCAGATCATTGGGGTCTCTTCGTCAATCAGGAAACCGATAGACATGGCTTGAATACCGTAATTCTCGATCGGCTCCAGGCTCTTGCCGTCTTTCGACTCCGGCTGCCCGGAAACGCCCAGCATGCGTGGCTGTGAAGGGCCGTAGATATCTGCATCCAGCAGTCCCACTTTGGCGCCCTCTTCCACCAGCGCCAACGCCAGATTCACGGCCGTGGTGGATTTACCCACACCACCCTTTCCGGAGGCGACGGCGATAATGTTCTTCACATTGTCAATCGGCTTCAGCGATTTCTGCACCGAGTGGGCGGTGATCTTCCAGTCGACATCCACATCGACCGAGGAGACACCCTCCACGGCGGTGATCTGCGCCTTCAACGCATCCGCCAACTGATCTTTAAAGCCCTTCGCCGGGAACCCCAGCTCTACCGTCACCTTCACGGCGCCGCCGTCAATCTCAATCCCTTTAATAAACTTGGCGCTGACCAAATCCTTTTCGAGGTGAGGTTCCGTGTACCCTTTGATTGCCTCTTCGATCAACTCTTTTGTTACTTCAGCCATTGCATGCTCCTACGGGAAGGCCTCACAGAGAGGCCGCCAATTCGGGTAATGATGGCCGCGCATTCTACATTAAAAAACGCTTATGCCCAACCAAATTGCTAGGTCTTTGAAGGACCCGGCATTGACAATTGTCCTTCCTGCCGCCATTAAATCCCTGTGATACTTGGCTTTTCGGATCTGTTTGCAGCGGCGTGACCAAGTTGATAGCTTTTCGCAATCCCACGAATTATGTGATAATTGTGCGTTTTACTGGACGGACATTTGCGGTGTGGCACCTCAATTTGGCCGGCCGGGCTTCTTTCCCCCCAGACACAGCCGTGGAATCATGAATCAGACAGCGCGAAAAATACTGGTGACCAGCGCCCTTCCCTATGCCAATGGCCCGATCCATATCGGCCATATGGTGGAGTATATTCAGACCGATATTTGGGTCCGCTTCCAGAAAATGCGGGGCAACCAGTGTCTCTACGTCTGCGCCGACGATGCCCACGGCACCCCGATCATGCTACGCGCCCGCAAGGAAGGAATCGAGCCGGAAGCCCTGATCACCCGGGTTGCACAAGAGCACAAGGCCGATTTCGCCGATTTCAATGTGGGTTTTGATAACTATCACTCCACCCATTCGGAGGAGAACCGTCATTACGCCTCGCTGATCTATCAGCGCAACAAAGAACAGGGGCATATCGCCAACCGCGCCATCACCCAGGCCTACGATCCCATCGAAGAGATGTTCCTGCCGGACCGTTTCATCAAAGGGGAGTGCCCGAAGTGCGGTGCCGCGGATCAGTATGGCGACAATTGCGAAGTGTGCGGCGCCAGCTATTCGCCCAATGAACTGAAAAATCCCGTCTCGGCCATCTCCGGCGCGACACCGGTAGACCGGGATTCGGAGCACTACTTTTTCAAACTGGCCGATTTCGAGGAGATGCTCAAGAACTGGACCCGGGGCGGCCATCTGCAAGCCGAGGTAGCCAACAAACTGGATGAATGGTTCGAAGCCGGGCTGCACGAGTGGGATATCTCCCGGGATGCCCCCTACTTCGGTTTCGAGATTCCTGATCACCCGGGCAAGTACTTCTACGTCTGGCTGGATGCCCCCATCGGTTATATGGCCAGCTTTAAAAATCTCTGTGACCGCAGCGACGACCTGGATTTTGATGAGTTTTGGAACAAAGACTCCGCCGCCGAGCTGTACCACTTTATCGGCAAGGACATCATCTATTTTCATGCCCTGTTCTGGCCGGCCATGCTGAACGGCGCCGACTTCCGCACCCCGACAGCCGTCTTTTCACACGGCTTTCTCACGGTGGATGGGCAGAAAATGTCCAAGTCGCGCGGCACCTTTATCAAGGCCCGCACCTACCTGGACCATCTGAATCCGGAATATCTGCGCTACTACTTTGCCGCCAAGCTGGGCGGCGGAATTGAGGACATCGATCTCAACCTGGAGGATTTCCAGGCACGGGTCAATTCAGATCTGGTCGGCAAGGTGGTCAACATCGCCAGCCGTTGCGCCGGTTTCATCAAAAAACGTTTCGACGGAAAACTGGCCGAGCAACTCGCCGATGAAGCGCTATTCAAGCACTTTGTCGAGGCCGGCAGTCAGATCGCCGAACATTATGAAAAGCGCGAATTCAGCCGTGCCGTACGGGAAATCATGGCCCTGGCCGATCGGGCGAATCAGTATATCGATGAACGGAAACCTTGGGTGATCGCCAAGGAAGCGGGACGGGATAGCGAGTTACAGCAGGTCTGCTCCATGGGCCTGAACCTGTTCCGACTGCTAATCGGCTACCTGAGACCGATCCTGCCGGCAACCGCCGAACGCTCAGAAAACTTCTTGCAGGTAGCGCCGCTAAGCTGGGCATCCCTTCGCGAACCGTTGCTGGGTCATAACATCGATGCCTTCAAGCCGCTGATGACACGCGTCGAGCCGAGCCAGATCGAGGCGATCATTGCCGCTTCCAAAGCAGATCTGGAAAAACAGGACGGCGCCGCCACCCAGCCGAGCGGACCGCTCACCGAGGATCCGATCAACGAAACCATTGATTACGCCGACTTTGCCAAGATCGATCTGCGTATCGTCAAAATCGTCAAGGCGGAGCGGGTTGAAGGAGCGGAAAAGCTATTACAACTGACCCTTGATCTGGACGGGGAGATGCGCAATGTCTTTGCCGGCATCAAATCCGCCTATGAGCCGAACGAACTGGAAGGACGACTCACCGTGATGGTGGCCAACCTGGCCCCGCGAAAGATGCGCTTCGGTCTGTCTGAGGGGATGGTATTGGCTGCCGGTCCGGGAGGAAAAGAGTTGTTCATCCTATCGCCGGATAGCGGCGCCAAACCGGGCATGCGTGTGAAATAGGCAATATAAATCAACAACCCACTGTTTTTTATCGATTAAATGACCAAAAACAGGGGATAATTGCAGTCGAAACGATAATTGCTATTGATGAAACAGATAAATATATGAAATATTGTGCATGTATTTTTTGTTTCTCAGTAGCATATAATGCAATATACTTCAGGTGCACCGCTGGATATACCTAAAAGTTATAAGGTTATACACACACAAACTGTCGGTTGTTAGTATTAGGGTTAACCACTACTATCGGCCATCCCTCTATATGTGTAGGTCTGCTTTCGATGAAAGAGTACGCGCTCATTCTTGTCAGTACCGTACTGGTCAACAACTTCGTCCTGGTGAAGTTTCTTGGCCTGTGCCCCTTCATGGGCGTCTCCAAAAAACTGGAGACGGCGGTCGGCATGGGCATGGCCACCACCTTTGTACTGACCCTTTCATCGATCTGCAGCTATCTGGCTAATGAATACCTGCTGGCCCCCCTCGGCCTGGAATATCTGCGCACCATCACCTTTATTCTGGTCATTGCCGTGCTGGTCCAGTTCACTGAGATGGTGATGCACAAAACCAGCCCGGTGCTATATCAATTGCTGGGCATCTTTCTTCCGCTGATCACCACCAACTGTGCCGTGTTGGGCGTAGCGCTGTTAAATGTCCAGGAGCAGCACGGCTTCATCGAGTCGGGCCTATATGGCTTTGGTGCCGCGGCCGGATTCTCACTGGTGCTGGTGCTGTTTGCCGCCATGCGCGAGCGGGTCACCGTTTCTGATGTGCCGGTCCCCTTCCAGGGCGGTGCCATCGCCATGATTACCGCAGGCTTGATGTCGATTGCCTTCATGGGCTTCTCCGGACTGGTATCCAGCTGAGGTGGGCGCAGAATGCTGATCGCCATTATCGCCATTGCCCTGCTGGCCCTTGCCTTCGGCCTGTTGCTCGGTTATTCCTCTATCCGCTTCCATGTGGAGGGGGATCCGATTGTGGAAAAGATCGAAGCTCTGCTGCCACAAACCCAATGCGGTCAGTGTAACTTTCCCGGCTGCCACGCTTATGCGGAGGCCCTGGCCAATGACGAGGCGGAGATCAACGCTTGCCCGCCCGGCGGTGAAACCACCATGATTGCCCTGGCCGATCTACTGGGAAAGGATCCAATACCCCTGGAGGGGGCCGCTGCAGAAGATAAACCGAAAGCGGTGGCGGTGATTCGGGAAAACGAATGCATCGGCTGTACGCTCTGCATCCAGGCCTGTCCGGTAGACGCCATTCTTGGATCAGCCAAACATATGCATACGGTGATCCGTAGCGAGTGCACCGGCTGTGAGCTCTGCCTGCCGCCTTGCCCGGTCGAATGTATAGATATGGTGCCGTTGGAAGTCACCACCAGTAACTGGAAATGGCCTTTCCCGGGGGAGACCCCTAACCACAGTTCTCTGGCAACCGCCTCCGAAGGCTAGGAAAGCGATATGCCACAGTCGGCACAAAAACAGCAGAAACAGACCCTCTACCGCTTTAATGGGGGACTGCACCTACCGGATAACAAAAGCCAGTCGCTTACATGTCCGTTGGAAACGGCGATCATACCCAAACGGCTGACCGTCCCCCTGCAACAACACATCGGCGAGAGCGCCGAACCCCTGGTTAAGGTGGGTGACTCGGTACGCAAGGGCGATATGTTGGCAAAACCGCACGGTTACGTGAGCGCACCGGTGCATGCCCCCTCCTCGGGCAAGATCGTGGCAATCGACACCCTGCCCATTCCCCACCCGTCAGGCTTGCCTGCGCCCTGCGTGGTCATAGAGACCGACGGACAGGACACCTGGGGTAACCAGTTGGCGCCGATCCCCGACTATGAACAGGCGGATCCGTCACTCTTGCGCGAACGGATACGTAACGCAGGTATCGTCGGCCTCGGTGGTGCCGCCTTTCCCTCCAGCGTCAAACTGACCCCGGGACTGGAAAATCCGATCCATACCCTGATCATCAACGGCGCCGAGTGTGAACCCTATATCACTTGTGATGATCTGCTGATGCAGAGAGAGCCGGAGAAGATCCTGCTCGGGATCCACATCATTCGCCGTCTGGTCGGCGCCGAACGCTGCCTCATCGGCATCGAAGACAACAAACCTGAGGCGATCGAAAGACTCAGCCAGGCTGTTAGCGATAGCGGTGAGGCGTGGGCCTCAGTGGTCGCTATTCCCACCCTCTATCCCAGCGGTGGAGAAAAGCAGCTCATCAAGGTCCTGACGGGTAAGGAAGTGCCCTCTGGCAGCATCCCGGCCAAGATCGGCATGATCTGCCACAATGTGGCGACCGCCTTCGCCGTCGCCGAAGCCGTGGTCGAGGGTAAACCCCTGATCTCCCGCTACGTCACCATCACCGGCAAGGGCGTCAACCAACCGAGAAACCTGCAAGCGCTGATCGGCACACCGATTGCTGAACTGGTTGCGCAAGCAGGCGGCTACAATGAGCAGGCATCCAAATTGATCATCGGCGGACCGATGATGGGCTTTACCCTGGCCGACGATGAAATACCGATCACCAAGGCCACCAACTGTCTGCTCATTGCCGACGCCACCGAGTCACCCGATCCGGGTGTGGCGCTGGCGTGTATTCGTTGCGGCCAATGTGCCAACGCGTGCCCGGCCAATCTGCTGCCGCAGCAGATGTATTGGTATGCCCGGGCCAAGGACCTGGAGAAGGTACAAGAGTACAACCTATTCGATTGCATCGAGTGCGGCTGCTGCTCCCATGTCTGCCCCTCCCATATCCCGTTGGTCCAATACTTCCGCTTTGCCAAAACCGAAAGCTGGGCTCAAGAGAAAGAGCAGCGGGCCGCTGAGCGGGCTCGCCAGCGCCACGAAGCCCAACTGGCCAGAAAAGAGCGCCTGGAAGCCGAACGTAAGGCCAAACTGCGGCAAAAGAAAGAAGCACTGAAAAAGCCTGTAGCCAAAAAACCGGCAACCAAGGCGGACAGCAGCGGAGAGGAAGATCCAAAAAAGGCAGCCATCGCCGCCGCCCTGAAACGCGCCGCCGAGAAAAAGGCCAAACTGGCGGAACAGGGCGTTACGCCAAAGAACCAGACCGACCTGAGCGACGGCCAGAAGCAGGCCATTAAAAAGGCCAATGAGCGCAGAGCCGGCAGCGACTCTGATGCCGTCACCGCTGACAAGCAGGGTGGATAACAACCGATGCGCTTTACGACCATAACTTCTCCGCACAGCGACCGCCCCAACAGCGTTAGAAAAACCATGCTATGGGTCATCCTGGCACTGCTGCCCGGCGCCGCCGCCATGAACTGGTACTTTGGTTGGGGCATACTGATCAATATGCTAATCGCCAGCGCCACGGCCGTGGCCTGCGAGGCGCTGGCCATGCACCTGAGGAACCGACCAGTGCTTCCGGTTATCGGGGATTTCAGCGCCGTACTCACCGCCCTGCTGTTTGCCGTCGCCGTGCCGCCGTTACTACCCTGGTGGCTGACGGTGATTGGCGTCGCATTCGCTATCCTGATGGTCAAACAGATCTACGGCGGCCTGGGCTACAATCCGTTCAACCCGGCTATGGCCGCCTATGTGTTACTACTGGTTTCCTATCCAGTGCAGATGACCTCCTGGCTGCCGCCGGAGATGCTCAACGAACACCCCCTCTCCCTGCTTCAGAGCGCCAGCGCTATCTTTACCGGTAGCCTGCCGACCGGACTCTCCTGGGATGCCCTCACCATGGCTACCCCGTTGGATGCCATGTTCACCCAACTTGATCAGAGCAAGATGCTGAGCGAGATTCTTGCCCAGCCACTCTGGGGCGATTTCGGTGGCCGTGGTTGGGAGTGGGTCGGCAACTGGTATCTGCTGGGCGGCCTGTTTCTGCTCTACAAGCGTGTCATCAGTTGGCATATTCCGGTCTCCATGCTGGGTAGCCTGTTGATAATTGCGATGCTGTTTCACCTGCTGGATCAGGAAGCCTACCCGTTCGGCATGTTCCACATCTTCACCGGTGGCACCCTACTCGGCGCCTTTTTCATCGCCACCGACCCGGTTTCTGCCTGCACCACAAAAAAAGGTCAATTGGTCTACGGCGCCAGTATCGGTCTGCTGGTATTTATCATTCGTACCTGGGGCGGCTATCCGGATGCCGTAGCCTTTGCCGTACTGCTATTAAACATGGCGGCGCCTACCATCGACTATTACACCCAGCCGCGGGCATTTGGACACCAGGGGGCCGGACGTGATTAAACATCCCGTGTCTGTGGCCGGTATATTGCTGGCGCTGTTTGCGACCGCCGGTACCGCGCTGGTGGCGGTGACCAACGACTTGACGGCGGAGAAGATTGCCGCCAATGAACGCGAAGCGCTGCTGCAGAGCCTTACCGCGCTGGTTCCGGCAGACAACATCGATAACGATATTGTCAGCGATACCACCACCGTATCCGATAAGGCATTGTTGGGTGGCGAGCAAACCCTGGTTTATCTGGGACGAAAAAAAGGTAAGCCGGTTGCGGCGGTATTCTCTCCCATCGTTCCAAATGGCTATAGCGGCCCGATCAAACTGCTGGTTGCGGTAAAGGTTGACGGAACCCTCGGCGGTGTCCGGGTGGTGTCACATAAAGAGACCCCGGGACTGGGGGACAAGGTGGAGGAAAACCGCTCCGACTGGATCTTTGGGTTCGCCGGCAAATCGCTCTCCAACCCGTCGCTGGCAGGCTGGAAAGTAAAAAAGGATGGCGGTGAATTTGACCAATTTACCGGCGCAACGATTACCCCTCGCGCCGTGGTAGGCGGCATCAAGAACACCTTGCTCTATTTTAAAGAGCACCGCAAATCACTGTTCATGAAAATAGACAAGGCAGCCAAAGATGAGTGATGCAAACTATGGCCGGCTGATCCGGGAAGGGCTTTGGAGCAACAACCAAGCACTGGTGGCACTACTGGGATTGTGCCCCTTGCTGGCGGTGACCAGTACGGCTGTCAACGGACTCGGTCTGGGTATTGCGACCACGGCAGTACTGGTGATGTCGAACGCCACCGTCTCATTGATCCGCAACCTGGTTCGGCCTGAGGTTCGGCTACCGGTATTTGTGATTGTCATCGCCTCTTTCGTCACCGCCGTGGAACTCAGCATGAATGCCTGGTTCCATGATCTGTACAAGATATTGGGCATCTTCATTCCACTGATTGTTACCAACTGCTCCATCATCGGGCGTGCCGAAGCCTTTGCCTCAAAAAATCATCTGTTGCCGTCTATCGTGGATGGACTGGCGATGGGGCTGGGGTTTACCTGCGCCCTGGTGACCCTGGGCTCACTGCGAGAATTGGTGGGTATGGGGACTCTGTTTTCCCAGGCCGATCTGATGTTCGGTGATATCGCCGCCAACTGGACGCTATCCCTCGGTCCAAACTTCAAGGGCATGCTGCTGGCGATCCTGCCTCCCGGTGCTTTCCTGGGTATGGGCTTGATGATTGCGTTAAAGAACATCATCGACAACCGGCAACGGAAAACCAAACTGGCGAAAGCCAAGGCCACGAAGGCAAATCTCAGCACTGGAACCGCCTAATTTCGCACCCGGGATGACAGCGATGGATACGGTGGAATTTTAAATCCCCTATCGTCGGCCATCCCGGGAGCTGCCGATCGATGTATAACGCTCAATAGTCTGACGCAATAACCGCTCATCGACCGGTTTGGCCAAAAAGTCATCCATACCGGCCTCGGTACAAGCTTTGCGGATATTGGAAGAGGTATTGGCCGTCAGCGCAATAATCGGCAACCGGCAATCTCCGCTCTCTTGCTCACGGTACTCGCGGGTAAACGCGATACCATCCATTTTCGGCATTCTCAGATCGATAAAGGCGATATCGAAACTATCGCTAAAGACCATTTGCAACGCCTCTTCACCGTTCCTGGCCCAGCTGACACGGCAACCGATACCATCCAACAACGTACTCAGCACTTTGGCATTGATGGCATTATCTTCAGCCATCAGTACATTGACCGGTATCTCCAGTTTGTCGCGGGAATAGATCACCCGGCCACGCTCCTGATAACCACCCCGTTTCAAAACCAACCCGACGTGGCTCAACAGCTCGGATGAAATAAAAGGTTTGATCAGGAAATGACTGGCAGGATGATTATCGGACAGTTTTCTTTCCATGTAACCCAGATAGATGATGGCCAAATCGCTCCCCAGGTGCTGGCGCAATATCCTGCCGATGCGATAGACATCCTGCCCCCCCGGTGAATCGGCAATAATCACAAAATCCAAGCCACCGTGCGTCTCCGCCAACTGAACCACGGCGGACAGCTCATTGACGGCGGACACGCCATAGCAGTAGATTCCGCGCTCGGAGCACGCGCGGCGGAGTATCTCGGCAGTACGTTTGTTAGTCTCATAGATCAGCGCCTTAAATCCCTCAAACAGGTGCGTCCCGTTTGTCATCGGATTCAAGGTCTGGCCGGCAAGCGGGAGACGGATACGAAACAGACTCCCTTGCCCTGGACTGCTTTCGACATCCACCTTCCCCCCCATGAGCTGAGTCAGTCGTCGAGTGATTGTCGTACCGAGTCCCAACCCCCCGTGGCCAGTGGTGGAACTGGCATCGGCCTGCCAGAAACGTTCAAACAGTTGCTGCTGTTGCGCCGGCGGGATCCCGATACCGGTGTCTCTCACTTCGATCAGCAACACTTGACCCGAGTCCTCACCACCAGAGGCGCTCACCTTGGCTGAAAGCTCCACTTCACCCGATTCGGTAAACTTCAACGCATTGGAGAGCAAGTTGCACACGATCTGGCGCAAGCGCAGTTCATCGTAATAGAGCTGCGTCGGCACGCTCTCTTCGATATGGCAGATCAGTTCCAGCCCCTTATCCAGGGCCTGGTGTGACAGCGTCAGGCTCAGGTCCCTGAACAGGCCGCGAATATCAAACAGCCGCGGTTTCAGTTCAAATCCCTCGGTATCCATCTTGGAAAGATCCAGCACTTCACTGATCAGGGAGTCCAGAATATTGGCGGATGAGCTAATGGAATCCACATACTCTTTCTGCTCAATATTCAACTCTGTATTCTTGAGCAACTGGGACATGCCCATAATGCCGCTAAGCGGTGTACGCAATTCATGGGTCATACTGGATAAAAAGATACCTTTGGCCCTGTCTGACTGCTCGGCATCGAGGCGCGCATTGTGCAGCTTGCGCAGCAGTACGTACTGATAGAGCGGCAACATGATCAACAACAACAGAAAAAAGATCACTTCGAATGTGTATTTTTCCCACTGCCCGAGCACCGTCAACACCAAGGCATAGGCCAATATACTCAGTAGGGAGGCGGCCTTGAGGTGATCTTTACCGTAACGGGTGCCGTAGGAGATAAAAATCCAGATATACAGCAGATAAAAAGGACTCACCACATCTTTGGTCAGATAGATGCAGAGACTGGTGGCTGACACATCGAAGATGAGTGACAGATAGCGTCTCGCCTCCCATACCGGGCGATGCAGCACACTCGCCAACAGCGACAGAAACAGCACCAGAAAACAGCCGAATAGCAGGGCGTAATCACCTAAATCAATCCTGTAATAATCGGTCGCTGCCCCAAATCCGATATAAAGAACAGCGAACAACCAGATCGCCAAACGGACCAGTGCGGACTGGAACTCCGGATTTCTCAGAAGTGAAGGTTGTAATGAAGTGAGCATCCTTTGCCTCGATAAGTTTTCTGAACCCTGTAACGATGGCAACATACTACTTTATATCTGCTGCTTTCTGAAATATGAAGCTGAAATATAGCGACAGTTGAACAACTAAACGGCTAACCGGTACACATTTAGCCACTCCCGGCGCCGTCGGTCATGGTAAAATCCGACCTATGAACCAGGCGATCAGGCGAACCATCTTCGAGCGGTTACGGGAACAAAACCCTCATCCCACCACCGAGCTGAATTACACCACCCCTTTCGAATTACTGATTGCGGTCATTCTCTCCGCCCAGGCCACCGACAAAGGGGTAAACAAGGCAACCCAATCACTCTACGCGGTAGCCAATACCCCGGAGACGATCCTGGCATTGGGTGAGTCGGGATTAAAGCGTTACATCAAGACGATTGGCCTATTCAACAGCAAAGCGGGCAATATCATCAAGACCTGTGAACAGCTGATACGCCTGCACCAAGGCCAGGTCCCGCCAGACAGAGCGGCCCTGGAGGCGCTACCCGGTGTCGGCCGTAAGACCGCCAACGTGGTGCTGAATACGGTGTTCAGACAACCGACCATGGCTGTCGACACCCATATATTCCGGGTAGCCAACCGCACCAAATTGGCACCGGGGAAAAATGTGCTTGAGGTAGAGAAAAAATTGCTGCGCCACATACCCAAAGAGTTCCTGCTGGACGCCCATCACTGGCTGATCCTGCATGGACGCTATACCTGCCTGGCTCGCCGCCCGCGCTGCGGTTCCTGTATTATCGAAGACCTGTGTGAATACCGCGATAAAAATCTGGACTGAGGCTGCTGGGACAATGTTTGGAAATGACCGTATAGAGATGCGCCGCTTTTTTACCGAAGCCTGGCGCAAGGCGTGTGCCGGTGAGACACTAATCCCACTGGAGCAGATGCTGGCCGACGTCATCTCCCAGCATCCGGAATACCATGCGTTCCTGGAAAACCCGGACAAGATGCTGGACAAAGACTTTCTTCCGGACTTCGGCGAAACCAATCCCTTCCTGCACATGGGGATGCACATCAGCCTACAGGAACAGATCGGAACAGATCGTCCAACAGGGATCCGCCAACTCTACCAAAAGGTGGTCATGCAGGCGGGCGACCGCCACCAGGCGGAACACCGGATGATGGAGTGTCTGGGGAAAATGCTCTGGGAAGCGCAACGGGATAATCGCATGCCGGATGAACAAGCTTATCTGGATTGCATCCGTGTATTGGCGAAATCAGGGTAAGCGAGCTATTCCTTCTGCTCTAACTGCATCTGTTCCTGCGCTTCCCGCGCTTGGCGGAGTTGAGCACCCTGCCGCTGGATGACATGTTGAATCAGTACATCCCGGTCCCGCTCGCGGATGTGCGCGAAGGCGGTACGCAATTGGTAGCGCTTGTCCGGCTTATTGACATCCTGTTCGACCGGTTCGCAGCCCACCACCTCGGCAAAGCTAAGTATCCCGGCATAAGAGGGCATCAGCAATATCTTTAACTCCAGGATGGCACCCGGTTCAATATATTCATCCACCGCAAAGGAGATGCCGGTGGCACTGATATTGACCGATTGCGTCGGCTTACTCAGCAGCTCTGTGGTTTGGGCCAACAGGGCGCGTCCCAGGATATCGATCTTCTTATCCAGGGATTTCAGGTAAGCGGCGATCTCCGGGCGACTCGCCTCGATCTTATGCAGCGTGCCCATCATCTCCTGACTCACGGCTGCCAGGCTACTGACTACGGTAAAATCGCTATCCAGCTCGTTTTCCAGACGTTCAACGGATGCCGGCAAACTATCAACCGATATCTGACGATAGCCCAAGCTCAAGCTATCGTCGATGCGAAAAAACTGTCGACGTTCATCCTGCTGACTGCTCAATGACCTATTACTCCTGACTCTGGCATCTCTGAAAACTTTCTATTAATCGTGTTGCAACGACAGCGACACTAACTTTTCGGTGTCAGAATGTTCAGCACATCGCCACTATCCTGGTCAGCCCCGCGTTGAATAATCAACTCAACCCGTCGGTTGATCGCCCTGTTTTCCGGTGAATCGTTCGGCACCAGCGGCTCCGAGTCGGCGTGCCCCTCCACCGCTATGCGTTTCGGATCGATATTGGGATCGTCCAGCAAAGCGTGCACCACGGTCACGGCACGGGCCGATGAAAGCTCCCAGTTTGAGCGAAAACGGCTGGTGGAGATCGGCACATCATCGGTATGCCCCGCCACAACAACCGTACCCGGTGTACGGGCCACCGCCTCACTGATTCGGACCATCACCCCGTAGAAATCGTCGTTTAAATCGGCGCTACCTGAAGGGAATGAGCCTTTCTCGTTAATGCGGATAATGATTTTACTCTGTTGAGTCTCCACACTGACCAGATTCTCCTCTATCTCTAATTGCAACGCCTCCTTGATATCCTCGGCCTGCTGCGCCACCTCCTGCAGCTCTTTCTCCTTGGCCGCCTCTACCGCGGCTTGCGCCGCACCCTCCGGTACTTCCAGATTCGGTTTTTCAATCTCGGTTGTCTGTTGACGTACCTCATCAATGATAGAGGGTTCCGGTACAGTGGTGGGGCTGAATTCCTGCATAATGACGCTGGTCCCCATCACGACATCGGGAGCCGGTACTTCGCGCTGCACACCAAAGGCATCCTTCATCGACTCCGCCATCTTCTTAAACCGTATGGCATCAATCTCGGCAAAGGAGAGCAACAAAACGAAGAAACACATCAAGAGTGACATCAGGTCGGCGAAGGTTGCCAACCAGGGCGGTAGGCCATCCTCGCATTTAGGGCAATCGTCCGCCATACCGATTACTCGGCTTCATCCTTGGCGCGTTTATTCGAAGGCAGATAGGTCGAGAGCAACTGCTCCAGTACCCGAGGATTCATGCCCTCCTGGATGCCGGCGATCGTTTCCATAATCAATGATTTATTGGTCTTCTCCAACGCGCTGGCCCGTGCCAGTTTATCGGCCAGGGGCTGGGCAAAGGCATTGGCTATCACCGCACCATACAGCGTAGTCAGCAATGCCACCGCCATTGCCGGTCCAATACTGGCCGGATCGGACATGTTCGCCAGCATCTGTACCAAACCGACCAGTGTACCGATCATACCCATTGCCGGGGCCATAACGGCCATACTCTTGAACATTTTCTGCCCCACCTCATGGCGTTCAATCGTCAGGTCGATATCTTTACCTAACAAACGGTTAACCAGAGCCGGATCATGGCCATCGACACAGAGACTGATACCCTGTTTCAGGAAGGTATTCCCAATCTCCTGTCCCTCCAGCGCCAGCAAGCCATTTTTCCGGGCAATATCCGCCAGTCTGACCGCTTCTTCTATCAAGGTTGCCGCATCGTCCGTCTTATAAAAGAAAGCCTTCATGCCAATGCTGAAGGAACCGAGAAAATCCTTGAGAGAAACCTGCATCAGGGTCGTCATGAAGGTGCCACCAACCACAATCAGGACAGAGGGTATATTGACGAACAACATAACATCACCGCCGGTGGCGATAGCACCGATGATAATACCAAAGCCTCCCAGCAACCCGACCAGTGTCGCTATATCCACAAATACTTCCTCGTTACTCTACAGACCAAGCCCATACATAAATCCAGCATGCAATCCTGTAGCGGACAAGCGTACTGAAACTTTAGATACAGAGACTGCAACAAATTCGGTTAATTCGTTACAATCTGCCATCAATACCGCCCGCTTACAAGCCTTCAAGGGCTCATGCGACGGCTGTTTGCAGACGCGCAGCCTGCGATCCTTTCTCTTATTCGAGCAATCGATACCCTCATCCAATCCGACATGAAGGAAGCATAATGTGAGTAATCCATCCGATAAGCCCGTACTGATCACCGGCTGTTCCAGCGGCATCGGCCTGTGTGTTGCCAGAGGCTTGAAGCAAAAAGGTTATCGGGTGATCGCAAGCGCCAGGAAGACCGGAGATGTAGAGCGTCTGATGGCGGAGGGATTTGAATCGGTCGTCCTGGACCTGGCCGACTCCGACAGCATCCAGCAGGCGGTAGACCAGGTTTTCCGGATGACGGACAATCGCCTCTACGGACTCTTCAACAATGGCGCCTACGGTCAACCAGGTGCGGTGGAAGACCTGAGCCGGGAGGCGCTACGTGCCCAGTTTGAAACCAATCTGTTTGGCTGGCACGAACTGACCTGCCGGATTCTGCCGCTCATGCGCCAGCAGGGAGAGGGCCGTATCATCCAGAACAGCTCGGTACTCGGCCTCGTTGCCCTCGCCTACCGCGGCGCCTACAACGCCAGTAAATTTGCCCTGGAAGGATTGAGCGACACCCTGCGCCTGGAGTTGCAGGGCAGCGGCATTTTCGTCAGCCTGATCGAACCAGGCCCCATCGAGAGCCGTTTTCGGGCCAATGCCTACGCGATGTGGCAGCGCTATGTCGATCCGGCGCAAAGCCCACATCAGGCAGCCTATCAGGCGATGCAGACCCGTCTGACCAAAGACGGCCCCACTGTACCCTTTACCCTGCCGCCGGAAGCGGTGCTGAAACGGGTTATTCACGCCCTGGAGAGTCCCCGGCCACAGATACGGTATTATGTGACCTTCCCCACCTATCTGTTCGGCACACTCAAACGGCTACTGCCTAACCGGATTATGGATGGAATCTTGCGTCGGGTATGAGAAGACCCGCCCCTAGCGCTGGGCGAAATAGTCGGCCAAAAACTGGGAAAAAGAGCCACTTGGGGTCTGTTCCAGCTCCCGCTGTCGCTCCAGGGATGCCTCCGCCTCACGCAAGAACATCCGGTAGCGCCCGTTATCGGGAACATAACCACTGAAATAGTCCCGATGCTGAAGCGATTTGCGCCGCGCAAAATGGAAAAAGCCTTCTCCCTGATCACGCATCTCCCGTAGCATCCTGGCAGAGGGTGTCATGTCCGGATCGTCGACACAGGCGAGTTGCTGTTGCAGCGTCTTTTGGTAGGGCTTTGTCTCATCCCAACGGTCGAGTAACTCACACACGGGAATCATGGCTTGTAACAGTTCCCGTGCCCACACCTGCAGACGGATATCCCGCCCCTGTCGGGACAGATAAAGTGAAGGGTCGCGTCCCCGGTGTGCCGCCCCACCTATATTCTGGTCAATTTCCCGGCGCTCCTGGACGTTGATCGGGGGACTCTCCAATAGCAGGCAGAACACCATGAAAGCGCGCAGGAAATAGAGCTGCTCTTCACTGACGCCTAGCGGATGAAAGGCATTCACATCCAGTGATCGCAACTCAATGTAGCGTACCCCTCGACGTTGCAAAGCCAGCGTCGGTTTTTCCAGCCCATCCAACACCTGTTTGGGGCGCACGGTAGTGTAATACTCGTTTTCGATCTGCAGGATATTGGCATTCAACTGCTCATAACGCCCATCCACTTCTACACCAATCTTTTCCCATAGGGGGCTCGGCGTTTCAATCGCATGGGTCAAACTCTTTATATAGCTATCCAAGTTATTGTAATTGGCCTTGATGCCGACGCCTTTCTCTTTACTATTGGTATAGCCGATATCTCCCATGCGCAACGACGTGGCGAAGGGCTCGTAATAGGTGTTCTGATCAAACTCTTTCAAGTCGGTGGGTTTGTTACCCAGGAAGGATTTGCATACCGCCGGCGACGCACCAAAAAGATAGGGAATCAACCAGCCAAAACGTTGCAGATTCCTGATCAATTCAAGATAGGCACCATCGGTAAAGTCCCGTTGTGGTAGTTTGCTTTGGCGGATCCCGCGATACAGCGGCCAGAAGGCGTCATCAAAGGAAAAATTAAAATGGACGCCGGCAATTACCTGCATGGTTCTGCCGTAACGATGACCGAGTCCCCGTCGATAGACGTTCTTCATAATGCCGGGATTGGAGGTCCCGTAATAGGCCAGCGGTATGTTATCCCCGCCATCCAGGACGCAGGGCATGCTGGTGGCCCACAGGTACTCATTTTCAAGATGATCGTAGACAAACTTCTGCGTATCTTTGAGGAAATCCAGGGCGGCTTCAATGCGTTCACAGGGCGGGGTGATCAGTTCGGCAAGGGCCTCGGAATAATCCGTAGTGATATAGGGGTGTGTCAGTGCCGAACCCAGTGCCTGTGGGTGTGGCCGTTGCGAAATGCCGCCATCCTCGGAGACCCGTAGACACTCTTTCTCCAGACCGACGGCACCGCCGCTGGAGAGGTATCGCCCCATATCATCCGATAATTGCCGGATTCGCTTTTCAACTGATTGATACAATCGTAACTGTCCCAGGTATTGTCAATTCTGGTTATTCGCCCCACCGGCTCCGGACAAAGTCCTCGTGTGACCGCCATTATAGCCATTGAGGTCGCCATCTGTCCGATGAAGAAACCCCGCCCACCAGACTATTACCACAGGACACCCCCCAAGTATCAGAGGATCGGCGTTTTGCATTTAGCCTCAGGTTGGGCAAAGATAGCTGAAATTCAATAGTCAGGATAAATACAGTTTGAAAAAAACGTGTTTTTTAGCGCTGTTGCTCTTTGCGGGCCAACTAAACGCCGCCCCCCTCCAAGAGCCCGCCCAGTCGCGCCACCAGGCAGACAACCGGTCGTGGGAAACGCTCGACAGCAAAAAGCTGAATCTGCGCTCCGCCTCTGCGCTGATCGTTGACAGTCACGGCACCCGAATCTATAGCAAACAGAGTGACACGCCATCGCCCATCGGCTCAATTACCAAGCTGATGACGGTCATGGTCATACTGGATGCCAAACTCCCGCTGGATAAGAAAATTCGCATCACAAAGCAGGATCGGGACTTGATCAGGCTCACCGGATCCAGGCTCGGTTATGGCGCCACTCTGAGCCGTGGAAACCTGCTTGACCTAGCCTTGATGGCCTCCGAAAATCGTGCTGCCAGTGCACTGGCCCGTACTTACCCAGGTGGCACAGAAGCCTTCGTCCGGGCGATGAATACCAAGGCCAGGCAACTGGGAATGAGTGATAGCCGATTTACGGATCCCGCCGGACTGGATGCCGGCAATGTAGCCACCGCCAGAGATCTGGTAAAAATGGTTACGGCGGCAGCTACTTATCCCTTGATTGAAGCAGCGACCACCCGAGTAAGAATGGAGGTACGGCCCTATCCAAAAAGGGGACCGCTAACCTATGGCAATACCAATCGGCTGTTGAAAAATCAGCATTGGGACATTTCCCTTAGCAAGACCGGTTATATCAATGAAGCAGGACGCTGTTTGGTTATGCAGGCCAAGGTCAAAGGACGTAAACTGATCTTCGTGTTACTCAACTCGTTTGGCAAACTGACACCGTTCGGTGATGCAAACAGAATCAAAAAATGGATCGAACGCGGACTCTCAGGGTAAGTCTGCCAGACCCGGGGCAATCGCCCGATCCCGGAGAATGCCAGGCAGACACCCTGCGCTTCAAATCAATTGACCATCGCCGCCCGGCTTTGACCACCGATATAGTCGGCCAGAATATGGGCCGCTTCGTTGAGCATAATACGGGTAACCGGATCATCCTGATCGGGTATCGGCTCGTCGCGGCTCTTCTCCTCATCCAGGTTTTCCGGCTCCGGATCCAACCCGACCGCGGCCAGGAATTGGTTTTTCTCCGCTTTGCGGCGCTTCTCCCGCTGATCCCACTCCACAGCACGCTCTTTTTCAAGTAATGACACCGTGTCCTGGGCCTTGATCTCTTTTAGCATCGTCTCGACCTGAGTCAGGTAGATAAAACCGGGGTCATCCTTGATACGCGACTGGTGCATCTGCCGATAGGGTTCCAGCGGCCCTAGACCTTGTGCTTGATAGTTCACCGCATCTATTTTTGCCCAGGGAAGCGAATTTTCCAGACTCCGCTCACCCAGATCGTCCGATTGCACGGCCGATGGATAAACAATGTCGGGAACCACTCCCTTGAATTGGGTACTGCCCCCATTGACCCGGAAAAACTGCGCCATAGTGAGGCGTAATCGACCGAGATTCTTGTCACCGCGCACATAGCGGCCTAGATCGACCAGGGTTTGCACCGTCCCCTTGCCAAACGTCGGTTCTCCAATAATTATGCCTCGGTGATAGTCCTGTATGGCGCCGGCAAAAATCTCCGAAGCCGAGGCGCTGTGACGATCGACCAGTACCGCCAATGGCCCTCTGTACACCTGATCCGGATCCGGATCACGCTCGACCTCCAATTCACCGGAAGCATTTTTAACCTGCACCACCGGACCGGAGGGGATGAACAGACCCGTCAGTTCCGTCGCCTCGATCAGCGAACCGCCACCGTTTTCACGCAGATCGATGACGATGCCATCCACCCCTTCCTTCTCCAATTCGCGCAGCAATTTACGCACGTCCCGTGTGGTACTGGTGAAATCCTTCTCACCCTCGGTGTAGCCCTGGAAGTCCCGATAAAAGGCCGGGATATCGATCACACCTATACGCTTGTTTCCCATGCCGCCTAAACCCTGGATAACAAATTTTTTGGCGGCCTGGTCTTCCAGCTTGATTTCGTTGCGCACCAGGGTCACCAGTTTGGAGCGGCCGCCAGAACCTTCGCTTTCAGGCAACAACTGCAACCGGACCGTAGTGCCTTTGGCGCCGCGGATAAGATCCACCACATCCTGCAAACGCCAGCCGATCACATCTTCCATTTCACCCGTCGCATCCTGCCCGACACCAATGATCCGGTCACCGGGATTGACTTGTCCGCTCAAGGCCGCTGGCCCCCCGACTACGGTCCGCTGCACCACCGTGTATTCATTTTCATTTTTCAGGACTGCACCAATCCCTTCCAGCGAAAGACGCATGCTGATATCAAAATTTTCCGATACACGCGGTGACATATAAGAGGTGTGGGGTTCCAGGCTCAGGGTATAGGAGTTGATAAACACCTGGAACACGTCATCCGAATCCATCTGGCGGGTCCGCCGTTTGATGCCGGCATACCGCTTGGCCAGGGTACTGCGGATCTCGTCCAGCGGCTTATCCTTCAGTTTCAGATTGAGGACATCGCCCTTTACCTTTTTGCGCCACAGTTCGTTCAGGGCGGCGGTATCGGCTGTCCAGGGAGACTTCTGGCGGTCGAAGCGATAGCTTTCATCGATAGTAAAATCAAAATCCCGCTTGAGCATTTTCAGCGCGTAGTCGATCCGCTCATCGACCCGTTGACGATAGACACGAAAGATGCTGAATGCCGCATCCAGCCGGGCGTCTTTCAGATCGTCATCGAGACGGTCACTCACCACATCGAAGCGGTCGATATCACCCTGGGTAAAGAAACTCTTGTTCGGATCCAAAACCTCCAAATAGCGTTTCAGAATCGAACGGGACATCTCATCATCAAGATGGGGTTTCTTGTAGTGATACTCATCGATCACTTTCAGGATAATCAGGGTGGATTGCCGCTGTGAGCGTGTCGGCTGCAACTCATCGAGCGCAACTTCCCGGACACTTCCCCAGGCAAGTGCAAAACACTGAACAAGCAGCAAGGTCCAAAAAAGTAGATATCTGGATTTCATAAAGTTGGGTCGCATCCTGTTAAACACCCGTTGGACCCTGTTTTCGTCCAATAGGTTCATGACAACATAAGTGGAGTGTAACACGCCCCTAACCAAGTAGCGGCTGGACAGGCCGTAACGCCGTAAGCAGCGGCCGATACGCATCATCATCCGGTCCGATATACCCGTGCCGGATAAGGAAATCGATAATCACCAGATTGCAGTTTAGCTTGAATTCAGAACTGTTTCTGACCCGATCCATCACCTGTTCAATCGGCCAGAGATAGAAGGCCTGGACTTCGCCATCCATACAACATGGCACAAATTCTTTAGGTAATTCAAGATCATAGCAGTATAGCGTATCGGATTTAAAACCGTTTTCAGTGTCCATATGATAACTGACGGCACCTACCGAAATCGCCTGACTTGCCAACTGCCCGGGGATGCCCGCCTCTTCCCAGCACTCCTTGGCCAGATTCTCGGATAGCGACAGACCGTAGGGCAGGCCTCCGGCGGCCAGATTATCCAACCTTCCCGGATAATGTAAGCGGTCATCTGCGCGTCGGCTCACCCACATCTTGAGACCCGTTTCGTCCCTGACCAGTCCATTGACGTGTTGGCCATAGGCACGGATACCAAAGTAGGGGGCGATGGCGCGGTCAATCAGCAGCAAAGGCTCTTCACCATCTTCAACCATGGCGGCATAACGTTCCCCATGGATATGACTCAACACACCCTGTTCGACCAGTTGATCCAGTACCTCAGCCACCCGCCGGGAGCGTTCCATCAGATCGGGGCCGGTGCAATTGAGGGCTACCGACTCCCTGGTCACGGAAAAAACCGCCGGCCAATGTTGCAGAAACTCGGCAAACCCGGGACGTATTCGGCCAACGACCTGATTGTCGATGGTGAAGGGGATGTAACGACTTGCATCATGATCATTGCAAGCGGCAACATGATCCAGAAAGCCCATTGGCACACTTCCTTGCTACGACCGGCGCCATGTCACCGGTAAACTGATTATAAGGTTAGCGGAATAGTGGCAATTATTCCGCTAATCACTCCACAACAACGGCGCTGACAACACGACTGCTCCAGCGGTTGAGCTGTCGTTTGTCATCGAGGCGAATCGCACTGCGCAGTGTCACACTCTTCCCGGCGCCGAGTATACCCGGCAATCGGTATTGTGCTCTTACCGTTATCCTGCCGCCGGCATTCGCCTCGCCCAATTGAACGCGAACATCATCGGCCGCCACCGGTGTGGGATTTTCCAGGTAAATCAGCACAACACCGGTACGGTCAAGGCCCAATCGACTCTTGATATAGCGCTGTGGGTGTGCCGGCAGGTCCAGCCTGACCAGCGCCTTGGCCGCCGCCTTGCCTTGCTCACCGGCGGCCCCCGAAGCCTGTCGGTAATGAGCGATGGCCGACTGTTGATCGCCTTCGCGCAACGCCAATCCGCCAAGCAGGTAGTGGGCATCCGCTGTCGGCAGCAGATCCAGACTTCGCTTCAGGTCTTGTCTTGCACCCGCCCGATCGCCCAGTTCAACCTTGACCTCCCCACGCTTCAGATAGTGGCGGAAAAATCCGTCATCCCGGGAAACCGCTTCATCGTAGGCGGCCAACGCCTTGCGGTATGCCCCCCGTTGTCCGAAAGCATCACCTTTGAGGCCGTAGAACAACGCCTCCCGGGGCTCGACCGCGATCGCCCGATTAGCCAGAGAAAGAGCCTGCTCCGGTTGTTTTTTTCCCAAAGCCGCCACACCATCAGCATAATTTTTATAGGCGGGTGCCGCCTTTTTAAGCCTGGCAATCATCTCCCTATAGCGGGCCGTACCCAGCTCCCCGCCTTTCCCCAACTCCTGCGCTCTTTGTCGATTTTTCTCCACCCGCTCTGTAGAGGGAGGATGACTGGCAAACAGGCCGCTTAACCAGTTCTGCTGACGATCTTTCGAGAGCCTGACAAAGGTTTCCTGCAGGCCGACCGCCGCCAACGGATCGTAGCCGGCCCGGGCCATGTAGCTCATCCCATAGTAATCGGCCTCCAGTTCGGCATCCCGGGAATACCCCTGATTGATCAGGCTAGCCCCCACGGAGGCGGCCCCCACGGCCAATTGCGAATAATCGCTGTCGCGGGTTGCCACACCGGCTGCCAGCATTACGCCCTGCAGCAGCATGCCGCGTTCAATACCCTGGGCACCATGTCGGGCCGCCGCATGGACGATTTCATGCCCCAGCACCGCCGCCAGCTCCGCCTCATTCTTCAGCTCTAGCAGCAGCCCCCGGTTCACCGCGATCTTGCCACCCGGTAGCGCCCAGGCATTGGGGGTGGAGTCATTCAGCACGGCGAATTCATAAGGGAGTTGCCGATCACTCACGGCGGCAAGACGTTGCCCCACACGCTGAACATAGTGAGTTAATTCCGGATCAAGCTTAAAATCACCGCCCTGCATCTGCCGACTGGGCCGATACTGCTTACGCCCGATCGCCAATTCATTCTCTTCAGAGACCAGCGACAATTCACTCTTTCCGGTAACCGGATTGGTGGCACAGCCGGATAACGCCACCAGAAACAGCCCACCCCAGATACATCCGGATACGACTTTAACTATTTGATGATAACTGCTCATACGCCACCTTCCCTGCGTTTAATCTCGTCCCAGGCCGCATCCATCACCGACAGATCCGCAGCCGTCAAGGTATACCCCTCCTCCAGCAAGCGCGACTCCATTGCACTGAAGCGTGACTCGAACTTACCGTTGGCGGCACGCAACAGGCTCTCGGCATCGAACCCCAGATGCCGGGACAGATTGACACAACTGAACAACAGGTCTCCCATCTCATCGGCTATCCGCCGTTTATCACCCTGCTCCAAACTCAACTCCGCTTCCAGTTCGGCCAGCTCTTCCCGCACCTTTTCCAATACCGCCCCTCTATCCGGCCAATCAAACCCAACCTTCGCCGCCCGCTTTTGCAGCTTGCTGGCCCGCAGCAAAGCCGGCAGGGCATGCGCCACCCCATCCAGTTGTCCAACCTGGCCATCCGTTGCACGCTGTTGTCGCTCTTCTGCCTTCAACTGCTCCCAGACGACGCTCTGTTCCGCGGCATCCGCCACCTGAGCATCGGCAAACACGTGTGGATGACGATTTACCATCTTTTCACAGATACCGTGGACCACATCATCGAAGTTAAACGCACCCTGTTCACTGGCAATCCGGGCGTAGAACACCACCTGAAACAGCAGATCGCCCAATTCACCACAGAGTTCACCCATGTCGCCCTGGGCGATACTGTCGGCAACCTCGTAGACCTCCTCAATGGTGTAGGGAACGATACTCTCCAACGTCTGTTCCCTGTCCCACGGGCAGCCGCCGTTAGGGTCACGCAGTCGGTCCATGATCTCCACCAGTCGCTGAATACTCATCTCACTTTCCCGGATAAATCACACACAAGATAACCATAGAAGTCAGGGTTGACACCGCTGTTTAAAAAACCAGCCGCTTAGGTTGAAACTTAACTCATCAAGCTGCGGTCTTTATATAGAACCCGCGTTTTTTTTACAAACATTCACGGCAAAGCCCAGGAACATAAACTAAGCTTCGTAATTAAGGGACTAGCTGGATAACGCCGGAGGATGTTAACCATAAGCTTGCGCTGACTGCGCAAAAAAAGATAACAAGCAGCGGGCAATCTGGGCGAGGAGAAAACTGACACCATACTGCGGTTAGTGCGGATGGCAGTACCGTATAACACTATCAGGAGGGACGACTCCATGACCATTTTTGACCATTTCCAGGGCCGCTACGAGGCCAATCAGGAATCAGAAATCACTCTCGAGGAATATCTCGATCTCTGTAAAGAAGATAAATCAGCCTATGCCTCTGCCGCCGAGCGGCTGCTGATCGCCATTGGTGATCCTGTCTTGGTCGATACCAGCAAAGACCCACGCCTTAGCCGCATTTTCTCAAACAAGGTGATCAAGACCTACCCCAGCTTCAACGGATTTTACGGAATGGAAGATGCCATCGAGTCGGTGGTGTCATTCCTACGTCACGCAGCCCAGGGTCTGGAAGAGAAAAAGCAGATCCTGTACCTGTTAGGCCCAGTGGGTGGCGGCAAGTCGTCCCTTGCCGAACAACTCAAATACCTGATGGAGAAAGTACCCTTTTATGCCTTAAAAGGTTCTCCGGTGAATGAGAGCCCACTGGGCCTATTCGACCCCGAAGAGGACGGCGAGCTAATCCTTGAACGCTACGGCGTACCGCGCCGCTATCTGGACCATATTCCTAGCCCCTGGGCAGTGAAACGCCTGCGGGAGTACGGCGGCGATATCTCCAAGTTCAAAGTGGTCAAGCTCTGGCCGAGCCGGCTCAGCCAGACCGCCATCGCCAAGACCGAACCGGGCGACGAAAACAACCAGGACATCTCCAGTCTGACCGGCAAGGTGGACATCCGGAAACTGGATGAGTTCTCACAAGATGATCCCGATTGCTACAGCTTCTCCGGCGGTCTCTGCCAGGCCAACCAGGGCTTGCTGGAATTTGTCGAGATGTTTAAGGCGCCGATCAAGGTGCTGCATCCGCTGTTAACCGCCACCCAGGAAGGAAACTATAAAGGCACCGAGGGTATCTCGGCGATTCCGTTCGAGGGTATCATTCTGGCCCACTCCAATGAATCGGAATGGCAGAGCTTTAAAAACAACAAAAACAATGAAGCCTTTCTTGACCGGGTAAATATCGTCAAGGTGCCCTACTGCCTACGGGTTACCGAAGAGATTGAGATCTACAAAAAACTAATCGCCAACTCCAGTCTGGCCGATGCCCCCTGCGCGCCGGACACCTTAAAGATGATGGCCCAGTTCGCGGTGTTGACCCGGCTGAAGGAACCGGAAAATTCCAACATCTGGAGCAAGATGCGGGTCTACGATGGCGAAAACCTGAAGGATACCGATCCCAAGGCAAAAAGCCTAATGGAGTATAAGGACTATGCCGGCGTGAATGAAGGCATGAACGGCCTGAGCACCCGTTTCTCTTACAAGATTCTCTCCAAGGTGTTCAACTTCGACAATACTGAAGTGGCCGCCAATCCGGTACACCTGCTCTACGTTCTGGAACAACAGATCATGCAGGAACAGTTTCCACCGGAACTGCAGGAGCGCTATCTGGAGTACATCAAGGGGCATCTGGTTCCCGAGTACATCAAATTCATCGGCAAGGAGATCCAGACCTCTTATCTGGAGAGCTATTCCGAATACGGGCAAAATATTTTCGACCGCTATGTCACCTATGTCGATTATTGGTTGCAGGATCAGGAGTTCCGGGATCCGGATACCGGTGAATTCCTCAATCGCGCCGCCCTTAACGAAGAGCTGGAAAAGATCGAAAAACCGGCCGGCATCTCCAATCCCAAGGATTTTCGTAACGAAATCGTTAACTTCGTACTGCGAGCCAGAGCCAATAACAACGGAAAGAATCCGAACTGGACCAGCTATGAAAAGCTGCGCACCGTCATCGAAAAGAAAATGTTCTCCAATACCGAGGAGCTGTTGCCGGTCATCAGTTTCAATGCCAAGGCCTCAACTGAGGATCAGCAGAAGCATGAAGACTTCATCAGCCGCATGATGACAAAAGGTTATACCCGCAAGCAGGTCAGATTGTTATCCGAATGGTACCTGCGGGTACGTAAATCGAACTGAGCCATAGCGAGGTGAGTAGAGCAAACCGCCGAAAACGTCTCAGAGTAAGGAAGTAATCTATGGCCATGATCATTGACCGAAGGCTTGACGGGCGCAACAAAAGTGCCGTAAACCGTCAACGTCTGATGCGGCGCTACAAGCAGCAGATAAAAAAATCCGTATCAGATGCCATCAGCAAACGCTCCATCACCGATACCCAGTCCGGTGAAAAGATCAATATTCCCGCCAAGGACGTTAAAGAACCGATCATCCATCACGGCCAGGGGGGGATACAGGAGAACGTACACCCGGGAAATAAACAGTTCAGTCAGGGCGATAAGGTCAAGCGGCCGGAAAAATCGGGCCAGGGCGGTGGCGGCAGCCAGGCGTCCAACTCGGGTGAAGGCGAAGATGATTTTGGCTTCGACATCTCCAAGGATGAATATCTCGACCTGCTGTTTGAAGAGCTGGCGCTGCCCAACCTGGTAAAGACCAAGGTGGTGGCGCAAGCCGCCAAGACAATGGTAAGGGCCGGCTTTTCCAACACCGGCGTCGCATCCAATCTGAATCTGGTCCGTACCATGCGGCGTGCCAAGGGTCGCAAGATAGCCATCGCATCGCCCTATAGCAAACGTTGCCGGGAACTGGAACAGCAGCTCGAGCAGGAGCTGGAGAAAAAGCCCCATAACGAAGAGAAGATAAAGAGCCTGCGGGAAGAGTTGTCGGTGCTGCGCTCACGCATCGATGCGATTCCCTTTATCGATACCTATGACCTGAAATTCAACCAGTTCATCCCGCAACCGAAACCGATCACCCAAGCGGTCATGTTTTGCATCATGGATGTCTCCGGCTCCATGAGCCAGGCCACCAAGGATATCGCCAAGCGTTTCTTCATCCTGCTCTATCTGTTCCTCAACCGCAGTTATGAAAAAACCGATGTGGTGTTTATCCGGCACCACACCTCGGCCAAGGAAGTCGATGAAGAGGAGTTCTTCTACTCGCGCGAGACGGGGGGCACGATCGTCTCCAGCGCCCTCAAGCTGATGCGCGATATCATCCGCGAGCGTTATCCCACGGAGGATTGGAACATCTATGCGGCACAGGCCAGCGATGGAGATAACTGGGAGGACGACAGCTCCACTTGCCGCGATCTGATGCTCGATTCGATCATGCCGTATCTGCAGTACTATGCCTATGTGGAGATACACAATCAGGAACACCAGGGCCTATGGCGGGAGTATGAGAAGGTCAGCGAGGCATTCGAAACGTTCTCGATGAAGCAGATTAGGGACGCCGGTGAAATCTATCCGGTATTCCATGAACTCTTTAAAAGGCAAGAGGCATGAAAAGTTGGCAGGACAGACAATTTCCACGGCCACAGGCCACCCGTCAGGGTGCGACACAGGGAGCGTTTGCCGAGGGAGGTGTTGAATGAACACTCCCAGCCGCAAACAGCGCAGTGATGGAAAGCCCCCGTCCGACACCGGCAAGAAACGCCCAGTCATCTCTACCGAATCGGACTGGACCTTCGACCTGATCGAAGAGTACAACCACGAGATCGAACGGATCGCCAAGGATATCTATCACCTTGACTGCTATCCGGTCCAGTTGGAGTTGATTTCCAGCGAGCAGATGATGGATGCCTATGCGTCGGTCGGTATGCCGATCGGCTATAACCACTGGAGTTTCGGTAAACAGTTTGTCATCACCGAAAAAAATTACAAACGGGGCCAGATGAATCTGGCCTATGAGATTGTCATCAACTCCAACCCCTGTATTGCCTATCTAATGGAAGAGAACACCATGACCATGCAGGCGCTGGTGATTGCCCATGCCGCCTACGGCCACAACAGCTTCTTTAAAGGCAACTACCTGTTCAAAATCTGGACCGACGCGGAAGCGATCATCGATTATCTGATTTTCGCCAAGAACTATGTCGCCGAGTGTGAAGAGAAATACGGTATTCAAGAGGTGGAAGAGATACTCGACTCCTGCCATGCGCTGATGAACTTTGGGGTTGACCGTTATAAACGGAGGGCCGGCGAAACCCTGGAAGATGAGCCGCGCGTGCAATCTGACCGCGAGCTGATGCTACAGCACCATGTCAATGAACTGTGGCGCCAACTAAACATTTTCGAACCGGAAGAGAAGGAGAAAACAAACAAGCGGATTCCTCCCGAACCCCAGGAGAACATCCTTTACTTTCTGGAAAAAAACGCACCGCTGCTCAAACCCTGGCAGCGCGAAATCATCCGTATCGTACGCAAGATTGCCCAGTATTTTTACCCGCAACGACAGACCCAGGTGATGAACGAAGGGTGGGCCTGTTTCTGGCACTACACCATTATGAATCACATGTATGATGAAGGGCTGATCAATGATGCCGCCATGCTGGAGTTCATGCATACCCACACCAACGTCATCTCCCAGCCCGATTTCGACAGCCCTTATTATTCCGGCATTAACCCCTATGCACTCGGTTTCAAGATGATGATGGATATCCGACGTATCTGTGAAGAGCCAACCGAGGAAGATATCCAGTGGTTCCCGGATATCGCCCACAGCGACTGGCAAAAGACCCTCGACTTCGCCATGCGCAATTTCAAGGACGAAAGTTTCATCGGTCAATACCTCTCGCCAAGGCTGATTCGGGAATTCCGCCTCTTTTCGGTACTCGATGATGACCGCAATGAAACCCTGGATATCTCTGCCATTCATGACGATGTTGGGTATCGCGCCGTGCGTGAAAAATTGAGCGCACAGTACAATCTCAGCAACCGGGAGCCCAATCTTCAGGTCTACAATGTGGACCACCAAGGCGACAGAACACTGACCCTCAGATACTACAAGGACAAGAACCGCCCCCTCTCTGACACCACTGACGAGGTGATCAAACATCTGCACCGGCTGTGGGGTTTCAAGGTGGAGATCGAAACGGTAGAGAGTGACGGAGGCACCCAGATCACCCATCGCTGCCCACAGCCGGTCACGGAGGATGCAGCTGATATTTAACCGCTATCCTGCAGACTGTAACACTTGGGAGAGACACCCAACTCGGTTCTGAACATCGCCGCAAAAGCGCTACCGCTCTGGTAACCCAACTCGAAAGCCACCTGGGTGACCGACTCTCCCTGACCCAGCCGCTCAATCGCCTCCATCAGACGCAAACGTCTACGCCAGGCCCCAAAGCTCATCCCCGTCTCTTTGACAAACAGACGTGAGAGGCTACGGGCACTGGTGCCGACACGCTCCGCCCACGCTTCAATTTTCGCCGGATCGGCTGGCCGCTCCACCAGGGCATCCATCACCTTTCGTATCTTGGGGTGCCGCGACATCGGTAGATGCAGGGGAGCCCGTTTCATCTGCCGCAATTCATCCACAATCACTTCCATCAGGCGCCTTTCCGGCCCCACCGACGGATAACTATTACCGATCTTTACTGCCCGCAGAATCAGTTCCCGTAACAGCGGGCTGACGGCGATGACGCAACAATCGCTCGGTAAGCCTCCGCTCCAGGCCGGATCGACATAGACGGAACGTATCGCGATCGCCTCGGTAGCGATCACCTGGTGTTCGATCATGGAGGGTATCCAGACCGCCTGTGTCGACGGGACCAGCCAAGTACCCAGGCTGGTGATGACCCGCATCACCCCCTCGATCGAGTAAAGCAGTTGTGCCCGGGGGTGGGTGTGGGGCGCTCCTTGCTCACGTTCGAGGTCGATGGCGATCGAGACAACCGGGAGATCAGGATTGAGGATCTGGCCCGTGGTTGAGGGTGGCAACATTGGCAGTTTCTCTATAAAAATTGTCTTTTTAACTGTAACACGCCACATCGGATTGAGCGACAATCTGTATATGAAATCCTCGCCCGCACACCCCTGGAAACGCCCCGATCTTTTGCTGATGCTGATGGCCGCCGCGGTACCAATCAGTTTTGCGGCCTGGCAGACCCTGCTGAACAACTTCGCCATCGAGATGGCGGCGTTTACCGGCAAAGAGATGGGTATACTACAGAGTCTGCGGGAGATCCCGGGATTCCTCGCCTTTGGCGTCATCTTTCTTCTGCTGCTGTTTCGGGAGCAGACCCTGGCTTACATCTCTCTGCTGCTTCTGGGCATCGGTACCGCATTAACCGGTTTTTTCCCATCGATCATCGGCCTCTATCTCACCACCATCGTAATGTCTCTCGGCTTCCATTATTACGAGACCTTGCAGACATCTCTGGCCCTGCAGTGGATCGATAAACGGCACTCCGCCGAGACCCTGGGACGGCTGATCGCTACCGGCTCCTTTGCCGCGATCCTGACATTTGGCCTGATCTGGTTAGCCAATGACCTGCTTCACCTGGGTTACCTGTGGCTCTATCTCCTCACCGGCGGCATTACCATCACAATCGCCCTGCTCGCCTGGCTGGTCTTCCCGCTGTTCCCACAACACACCGAGCAGCACAAGCATATGGTGTTCAGGCGCCGTTACTGGCTCTACTATGCCCTCACCTTCATGTCCGGTGCGCGCCGCCAGATATTTGTCGTTTTTGCCGGCTTTTTGATGGTGGAGAAATTCGGTTACTCGGTGAGCGATATCGCCATGCTGTTTCTCCTAAACGCTTCACTGAATGTCCTGTTCGCCCGCCGTATCGGCCGATTGGTTGGCCGTATCGGCGAAAGAAATGCCCTGCTGTTCGAATACACCGGGCTGATCCTGGTATTCAGCGGCTATGCGCTGGTAGAACAGGCAGGATGGGCAGCCGGGCTCTACGTGCTGGACCATCTGTTCTTTGCCATGGCAATCGCCCTAAAAACCTACTTTCAAAAAATCGCCGCACCAGAGGATATTGCGGCTACAGCCGGGGTCAGTTTTTCCATCAACCACATTGCGGCGGTGGTCATTCCGGCCAGCTTCGGCCTGCTCTGGCTCACCTCACCGGACCTGGTCTTTTACTGCGGGGCGGCCATGGCACTGGTTTCACTGCTGCTCTCAATGCTGATCCCGGATGCACCGGAAGCCGGTCGTGAACACCGCTTCTCCCGACTGGCTGCGGAACGTTAGGCAACTTGGACCACTCAGGTTACCCTTCGCTCTTCAAAACCGATTAATACATTTTTTGTCCTACCGATTGACAGATTGATTCACTTGGTTAATATTGACGCTTCGTCACTGACGATTCGTCAATATTAACCAAGGATTTTAACTCTTTATCATGAGTCCCAGAATTGTCGATACAGAACAGCGCCTGGCACGTGAGCGAGAGCTAATCGAAACAGCGCTCGCTATCATGGAGCAAGAAGGCACCGCCGGATTGACCATGGATAAGGTCGTTGCCAAAGTGCCCTACTCGAAGGGCACGGTATACAACCACTTCTGCAGCCGGGAAGATCTGCTGACAGGGGTCTGCAACGATGGCATGGAGGCGCTGGCCGAATTGTTTGCCCGGGCAATTGTCTTCCAGGGAACTACCCGGGAGCGACTGCTCGCCGTCCACTATGCTTACCTGTTGCATGCCCTGTTGGATCCGACCCGATTCATGCTGGTGATCTCAGCCAAGACAGCCAACTTGATTGAACGTACCTCGGACCAAAGGCTGGCCGCCCACTATGAACTGGAAGGACGTCTAATGAGTCCCATGTTGGAGTTGGTGGATGAGGCGATCACCGCCGGTGAACTCACCCTCCCGTCACACATGAGTAAACAGCAGTTGGTATTTACCAATTGGGCCGGCAGTTTCGGTATCATCTCGCTATTGATCAACAGCAAAGGGAAATGTAGCGGCCGAAAAGGACTGGAAAGCCAGACGGAAGTCTTTAATCACGCCAACTTACTGCTGGATGGTATGCAGTGGCATCCGCTCTCCAGCGAGAGGAATTACGCCTCGACACTACAGCGAATCCAAAGAGAGATATTTTCGGAAGAATCAAAACTGATAAATGAAGTAGTCGACAACCCGGACCCTACCGATGTGATTACCCGCCGGTCCCCAATCACCCTGTAGCACGCAGGCGTAAAGCGTATTCAGGTGCAACTATCAAGGAGAAAGAGCCCATGCACCAGAAGTTGACCCAATTTGTTCTTAAGCACCCGGTCTGGATAATCCTGGTAACGATTCTGTTTGTTGTCGTAGCCGCATCCGGGGCGCAAAAACTGGTATTCAAAAGTGACTACCGGGTCTTTTTCGGTAAGGAAAACCCGCAGCTCAATGCCTATGAGGCGATCCAGAAAATCTACAACAAAAGCGATAATGTGGCCTTCATCATCGCACCCAAGGATGGGCAGATATTTACCCGTGAACGACTTGAGGCCATTCGACAACTTACTGAATCCTCCTGGCAAATCCCCTTCTCCACCCGGGTCGATTCGATCACCAACTACCAATACAGCTATGCGGAAGGCGACGACCTGATTGTAGAAGATCTGGCCCTCAATCCGCCGGAGATGGATCAGGCGGCCCTTGAGCATGCCAAACAAATTGCCATCCGTGAACCGCTTCTCAGGAATAAACTGATCTCTCCGCAAGCCCATGTCACGGTGGTCAACACGACGGTGCAGCTGCCGGGAATCAATCCCGTTGAAGAGGTACCGCAGATCGCCGAAAAGGTCCGTGAACTGCAAAGCCAGTTTATGGCAAAAAATCCGGATGTAGAGGTGTATCTTTCCGGCATGGTAATGATGAACAACAGCTTTGCCGAGGCATCCAAGAACGACTTTGCCACCTTGGTGCCAGTCATGTTTCTTATCGTTGTGCTGACCATCGGGCTGCTGCTGCGTACCGTCACCGGCACCCTTTCCACCGTGTTGATCATCATCTTCAGCATTGTCACCACCATGGGTATCGCCGGTTGGAGCGGCTTCTTTCTGACCGGACCTTCCGCCAGCGCACCGACCATGATCATGACTCTGGCGGTGGCGGACTGTATCCACATACTCAGCACCATGTTCTATGAAATGCGTCATGGGGTTGAGAAACGCCAGGCCATCCTGGATAGCCTGAGGATCAACTATCAACCGGTCTTCCTCACCAGTGCAACCACCGCCATCGGTTTTCTGAGCATGAACTTCTCCGACTCCCCTCCTTTCCGGGATCTGGGCAATCTGGTGGCCATGGGCGTATTGTTCGCGTTTATCTTTTCTGTGACCCTCTTCCCTGCGCTGCTCGCGGTGCTGCCGCTAAAAGTCAAAGCGCACAAAGAGCGCGGCGACCGGATGATGCACTTTGCTGATTTTGTCGTGCGCAGCCGACGTTGGCTGTTACCGGCCACATCTTTGGCGATGATCTTCATCATGCTGTTCCTGCCACAGAACAAACTGAATGATGATTTCGTCAAGTATTTCGATACGTCCGTACCCTTCAGACAAGCCACCGACTTTATGCAGGAGAACATCTCCGGCATGACCACGATGGAGATCTCCATAGACAGCGGTCAATCCAGCGGGATCAACAACCCGGCATTCCTGCAGAAACTGGAGCAGTTAAGCAACTGGCTACGTGAACAACCCGAAACGGATCACGTCAATACCTTGAGCGATACCCTGAAACGGTTGAACCGCAACATGCATGGCGACAACCCGGCTTGGTATCAACTGCCTGATAGCCAGGAGCTGTCGGCCCAATATCTGCTGCTCTATGAGATGTCCCTGCCGTATGGCCTGGATCTGAACAACCAGCTCAATGTGGACAAATCCTCCACGCGACTGGTCGCCACCTTCGACAATATGACCAGCAATGAACAGATCGAACTGGAACAGCGAATTCGCAACTGGTTCAAAGTGAACGCGCCCGAATATAAGGTAGACATTGCCAGTCCGGCACTGATGTTTGCCCACATCGGCCAGCGCAATATTCGCAGCATGCTGCTGGGCGTTACGTTTGCACTGGTGTTGATCTCCCTGCTCCTGGGTGTAGCACTTAAATCACTCCGATTCGGACTCATCAGTCTGTTACCCAATCTGACACCGGCAGCCGTTGGTTTTGGCGCCTGGTATTTCATCAATGGCCAGGTAGGATTGGCGTTGTCGGTAGTGGCCGGTATGACACTCGGCATTGTGGTGGATGACACGGTTCACTTCCTGAGCAAATATCTGCGCGCCCGCCGGGAGCGCAATGCCGGTCCGCATGAAGCCGTCCGCTACGCATTCAGCAGCGTCGGCCGCGCACTCTGGATCACCACATTAGTGTTGGTGTGTGGATTCATGGTATTGGCCCAATCCACCTTCAAGGTCAATGCCGACATGGGATTGTTGACAGCCCTGACGATTCTTATCGCTTTGGCGATCGACTTCCTGTTCCTGCCACCCCTGCTGATGAAACTCGACACTCACCCTAATACTGAAACAGAAGGAGCTATCAAGAATGAGAAGGCAGAGAATGTCGCATAGGATTTTCTTCGCACTGGTGCTACTACTCAGTGCACAACCCCTGCTACATGCCGAATCGGCCGAGGAGAAAGGCCGTGCCATCGCCGCCGAGAGTATTGCGCGCGATTCCGGCTGGGGTGACATGATGGCCGAGATGCAGATGATCCTGCGCAACAAGCAGGGTGAAGAGAGCCTGCGGGAGATCCACATGCAGTCCCTGGAGCAGGAAAACGACGGCGATAAGAGCCTGACCGTCTTTGACAAACCGCTGGATGTGAAGGGGACCGCTTTTCTCAGTTTCTCCCACGCCGTGGGCGCCGATGACCAGTGGCTCTACCTGCCGGCCCTGAAACGGGTCAAGCGTATCTCATCACGCAACAAATCAGGCCCTTTCATGGGCTCTGAGTTCGCTTATGAGGACCTCAGCTCTTTCGAGCTGGAGAAGTACACCTATAAATATATCAAAGATGAAACCATGAATGAGCAGGAGTGCTTCGTGGTCGAGCAGTACCCGGTCGATAAGAACTCCGGTTATACCCGACGGGTAGTCTGGATAGACAAGCAGGAGTATCGGGTTCAGCGGGCAGAATTTTACGATCGAAAAAACAGTGAACTGAAAACCCTCTCTTACTCCGGCTACAAACAGTACCTCAACAGATACTGGCGGCCAGACCAGATGGACATGGTCAATCATCAGACAGGAAAAAGTACCGAACTGCGCTGGATGAATTATCAATTCGGCAATGGCCTCAGCGAAGCGGATTTCAATAAAAATAGCCTGAAACGTGCCCATTAAGATGAAGAAGTGTTTGGTATTTTCACTGCTGCTGATTCCGACTTTCGTCTGTGCAGGGAATTCGCTAGAGATTAGCGGCAAGGGGGGCCTGGAGTGGCGCGTGTTCCCCAACAGTCCGCAATTTTCAGAGCAGTACGAGACCTCCAATCTCTCCGGATTTTTCGAACCGCAGTTACTCTATAGCTGGAATGAAGAGAGCGACTATGTGAAGTTCATCCCTTTCCTGCGCTGGGATCAGCATGATCGGGAACGAACCCACGCAGATATCCGCCAATTGACCTGGAGCCATATCGGCGAGGGCTGGGAACTACACAATGGCATCGATAAAGTGTTTTGGGGCGTGACAGAATTCCAGCATCTGGTAGACACCATCAACCAGACGGACGGTGTAGAGGATATCGATGGGGAAGACAAACTGGGACAACCGATGATCCATCTCTCGATCGCCAGAGAGTGGGGAATATTGGATCTGTTCGCCTTACCCGGTTTTCGCGAGCGGACCTTCCCCGGTGCAGACGGCCGACTCAGAAGCGGATTGGTGGTGGATACCCATCAGTCCAGCTATGAGTCAGCAGCGGGCGATAAACACCTCGACCTGGCGGCGCGCTGGAGTCGTACCCTGGGTGACTATGACATCGGCCTGCACTGGTTCCGTGGCACCAACCGGGACCCGTTGCTGAACGCTGGCGTGGATGGCAATGGCAACCCGGTACTGACCCCCTACTACGAACAGATCAACCAGCTCGGTATGGATCTGCAGGCCACGTTGGACGATTGGCTATGGAAACTGGAGATGCGCTGGCGCGATGGCCAACGTGACAGTTTCTGGGCACTGCAAGGCGGATTCGAGTACACCCTCTACGGCATCGCCGATAGCGACGCCGACCTGGGTCTACTGATGGAATACGGCTGGGACGAACGGGGAACTGCCTCGACCAGCCTGGCCCAAAACGACCTGTTCCTCGGCGCCCGTTTTGTCCTGAATGACGCCGAGAGCAGCGAACTGTTAGCCGGTATCGGATACGATCTCGATTACCACAGTCACAGTCTGCAGATCGAGGCCAGTAGCCGTATTGGCCAGGGGTGGAAGGCAAACCTGGACCTGCGTCTGTTTTCCGGCAAGGAAGCCAATGACCCGCTTTCGAGTCTGCGACGGGACGATCACATACAACTCACCCTGGAGCGCTATTTCTGAATTCCCACCCACGGCACAGGCTCCAAGCCGCAAAGCCCAGGGTAGGATACCGGTAAGCTTTAGAACCGCATCATTCCGGGTCCGGCTTGATGCGGTTCGCGCCTCACCGGCATCCTACATCGCGGGAAAGCCCGGAAAAATCCCCCTCTTACTTGCTGATTTATTAGCGATTTTGTGAATTCACGCAGGAAATTATTCAGCTCAGACCCACTTCAGCCGCTAAATTGAAACAGTGGGTTAGAGATTAACTTCGGGGTCACCCGCGGTCGATGACAACCATTTCAGGGAGCCACCATGGGCACCATTGATATCCAGTACCGGCTTGGCCTGAACGACGGCGTATGGGAAACCATCAATATCCGTCTGGATAGCCAGACGCTGGACAGGACCAACCTTAGCGACATCCCTCCACTTGCCTGGACGGAACTGGCGTTCGAGCAGTGTCCACACTGCCCGCTCGCTCCACATGAGCATCCCAGCTGTCCGGTGGCCGTCGGCCTGGCGGACATCGCCCACCGATTCGATCATATCGTCTCCTTCGACGAGATCGACCTGGAGGTGATCACGGAAGAGCGACAGGTCACCCAACACACCACGGCACAACGTGCAATCAGTTCACTTCTGGGGCTGGTCATCGCCACCTCCGGCTGCCCACACACGGCCTATTTCAAACCGATGGCCCGTTTTCACCTGCCGCTGGCCTCCGAAGAGAACACCATCTACCGCGCGGCAGGCATGTACCTGTTGGCCCAGTTCTTTCTGAAAAAAGAGGGTTCAACCAGCGACCCCGGCCTGTTCGGACTGCGCAAGATCTATGAGAACCTGCACGAGGTGAATCTGTATATCGCCAAACGGCTGAAGAGTGCCACCGTCACCGACTCTTCGGTCAATGCCATCGTACTGCTCGACAGCTTCACCAACACCCTACCCTATGTCATCGAGGATCACCTGGATGAGATCGCCTATCTGTTCTCCGCCTACCACAGCGATGACTACCAGCAGATCCTGAGCGAAATCGGATCGGACGCCCCGTAACATCCGCGTGGGCAAAAAATCATGTCCACCCTGCGCATCTGCTACCAAGCTATAGCGGGCGATTCCTCGTTCCCACGCTCTGCGTGGGAACGCCTACCCAGATGAAAGGGTGGGTGCGCTGACGCTTATCCACCCATATCCGTAAACGCGATCAACCCAATACCGAATCCCAGTCTTTCCACACTGGCTCGAATCCCTGCTGACGAATCATCGCCGCCACGGCCTCGGGGCTGCGTTCATCGCTAATCTCGAACTGTTCCAGTGCCTCCTCCTCAATGGAGTAGCCACCCGGTTCGGTTTTGGAGCCGGCACTCATGGAGGTAATCCCCAGTTTTAGCAGATGGTCACGAAACGCCGGCCGCTCGCGGGTAGAGAGGGAGATCTCCACATTCTCGCTATAGATCCGGTAGGCGCAGATCAGTTGCACGAAGTCCCGGTCCGTTACCTCCACGTTGGGTGACTGCACCCCGGCCGCCGGCCGCAGACGGGGCAACGAAATGGAGTACTTGGTCTGCCAGTATCGACGTTCCAGGTAGCCCAGGTGCAGGGCGACAAAGGCGGCATCGGTACGCCAATCCTCCAGGCCCAGCAGGGTACCCAGGCCGATACGATGGATCCCGGCACGACCCAGCCGGTCAGGCGTCTCCAGGCGGTAGACGAAATTGCCTTTCTTGCCTTTCGGATGGTACTGCTTGTAGTTGTCCCGGTGGTAGGTCTCCTGGTACAGCAATACGCTGTTGAGACCTTGCTTGATCAACCGCTCATAGTCGGCCTGATCCAACGCCTGCACTTCCATGGTCAGGTTGGCGAAATGGGGACGTACCCACTCCAGTGCCTGCTCTAGATAGTCCACCCCGACCGTGCGATTGGCCTCGCCGGTCACCAGCAGCAGGTGCTCGAAGCCGTGGGCCTTGATCGCCGCCACTTCCTGCATGATCTGCTGTCGATCCAGGGTGCGGCGCTGCAATTTATTGTGCACGCTGAAACCGCAATAGGTGCAGATGTTGTGGCACTCGTTGGAGAGGTACATCGGGATATAGAGCTGAGTGGTGTTACCGAAGCGCTTGCGTGTCAACCGGTAGCTGAGCTGCGCCATCTGCTCCAGGTAAGGAACCGCCGCCGGTGAAACCAGGGCACAGAAATCATCCAGATCGCGCTTGCCGGGTTTGTTCAACGCCCGCTCCACATCGGCGGCCCGCTTGCCGTTGATGCGCTCCGCTATCCCATCCCAACTGTGTTGCTCAAAGAGTTCGAGAAAGCTCATGACTTAATCCTGTCCGAGGAAAGCAGTCAGGGGACTGCTCGCCTCAGCGGCTTTGCTGACATTACCGAGCCGCGCCTCGTAGGCCATGCGTCCGCACAGGGTAGCCATTTTGAACGCCTCGGCCATGGCAACCGGATCACCGGCCACGGCGATAGCCGTATTCACCAGCACCGCATCGGCGCCCATCTCCATCGCCTCGGCCGCCTGGGAAGGCGCCCCGATACCGGCATCCACCACCACCGGCACGCCGCTCTGCTCGATAATAATCTCCAGCATGGCGCGGGTCTGCAGCCCCTGGTTGGTACCGATCGGCGCCCCCAACGGCATCACCGCCGCCGCGCCCGCATCCTCCAAACGCTTGCACAACACCGGATCGGCATTGATATAGGGCAGCACGATGAAGCCCTCTTTCGCCAATATCTCGGTGGCGGCCAGGGTCTCGATCGGATCCGGCAACAGGTAGCGCGGATCGGGGTGGATCTCCAGTTTCAACAGGTTGGTCTGCAGCGCCTCACGCGCCAGTTGAGCCGCCAATACCGCTTCCTTAGCGGTACGTACACCCGAGGTATTGGGCAGTAGATTGACGCCGGGGATCTGCAGGTGGGCGACCACCTCGTCCTCCTGCTCCTGCAGCCGCACCCGGCGCAGCGCCACCGTCACCAGTTCGCTGCCGGAGGCGACCACGGCATCATGCATCAATTGGTTCGAGCCGAACTTGCCGGTGCCGAGAAACAGCCGCGACTGAAAGGTATGTTCGGCAATCTGTAATGGTTCAGTTTTCATGCTTTACCCGTTCCTTGAACAACGAGAGAGATTGTCTAACCGCCCTGGACCGGGGCGATCACCAGCACCCGATCCTCGTTTTGCAGCCGGTAATCGGCCCACTCATCCTGGCGGATGACACTGTCGTTCACCGCCACCGCCACCTGGCGGCCACCGGATAAGCTCGACAGCAGCGACGCCAAGGTTTGATCGGGGTCGATTCGGGTCTCTTCATCATTCACATAGATGTTCATTCTGAATTCCTCACCTAAACCGCGAAAGTCACGAAAAGACGCGAAAGATCAAGATGTTTTCTGTAACGCACCCTCAACCGACAGGCAAAGGGCACGAAAAACTTATCTAGATAAAGTATTTCGTGTTTTTCGCGTATTTCGTGGTTAATAGCGTTTTTCAGGTTCATTGCCGCCCTCAGGCCTCTTTGTAGATCTCGCTGCCACCGGCGGTAAACTCTTGCGACTTCTCGCTCATGCCCACTTCCACGGCAGCCGCCAGGTCATCCAGACCCTTCTTGTTGGCGTACTCGCGCACATCCTGGGAGATCTTCATGGAGCAGAATTTGGGCCCACACATGGAGCAGAAGTGGGCCACCTTGGCCGACTCTTTGGGCAGAGTGGCGTCGTGGTACTCGCGCGCCCTTTCCGGGTCGAGACCCAGGTTGAACTGATCCTCCCAGCGAAACTCGAAGCGTGCCTTGGACATGGCATTGTCGCGAATCTGCGCACCGGGGTGTCCCTTGGCCAGATCGGCCGCGTGGGCGGCGATCTTGTAGGTAATGATGCCTTCGCGCACATCCTCCTTGTCCGGCAGGCCAAGATGCTCCTTCGGGGTCACGTAGCAGAGCATGGCGCAGCCGTACCAGCCGATCATGGCGGCGCCGATACCGGAGGTGATGTGATCGTAGCCGGGAGCAATATCGGTGACCAGCGGGCCTAAGGTATAGAAAGGGGCCTCATAACACTCCTGCAACTCCTTATCCATATTCTCCTTGATCATCTGCATCGGCACGTGGCCCGGGCCCTCGATCATCACCTGCACATCCTGCTCCCACGCCTTCTTGGTCAGCTCGCCCAGGGTCTCCAGCTCGGCGAACTGGGCCTGGTCGTTGCCGTCGGCAATGGAACCGGGGCGCAGCCCGTCGCCCAGGGAGAAGGCGACGTCATAGGCCTTCATGATTTCGCAAATTTCATCAAAGCGGGTGTAGAGGAAGTTCTCCTGGTGATGGGCCAGACACCACTTGGCCATGATCGAGCCGCCGCGGGAGACGATGCCGGTAACACGCTGGGCCGTCATCGGCACATAGCGCAGCAGCACGCCGGCGTGGATGGTGAAGTAGTCCACCCCCTGCTCCGCCTGCTCGATCAGGGTGTCGCGCATCACTTCCCAATTGAGGTCCTCGGCGATACCGCCCACCTTCTCCAGCGCCTGGTAGATCGGCACAGTGCCGATCGGTACCGGCGAATTGCGCAGGATCCATTCGCGGGTCTCGTGGATGTTCTTGCCGGTGGAGAGATCCATGATGGTGTCGGCGCCCCAGCGGATGCCCCAGGCCATCTTTTCCACCTCTTCCTCGATACTGGAACCGAGGGCCGAATTGCCAATATTACCGTTGATCTTGACCAGGAAGTTGCGTCCAATGATCATCGGCTCCAGCTCGGTGTGGTTGATATTGGCCGGAATAATCGCCCGACCACGCGCCACCTCTTCACGCACGAACTCCGGAGTGATCTCCTTGGGAATCGCCGCTCCAAAGCTGAAGCCAGGATGCTGTTGCTGCAACAGACCCTGCTCTCGCGCCTCCTGCAGACGCATGTTCTCGCGCAGGGCGATAAACTCCATCTCCGGGGTAATGATGCCCTGACGGGCATAGTGCATCTGGGTCACGTTGGCGCCCGCTTTGGCCCGACGTGGCTCACGCAGATGCTCGAAACGCAGCGTATCCAGCTCCGGATTCTCCTTGCGCTGGCGGGTGAACTGGGAACTGACTCCGGACAGCCGCTCGGTATCATTGCGCTCCTCGATCCAATTGCGGCGGATCTCCGGCAGGCCGGCGCGCAGGTCGATTTTGGCATCCGGATCGGTGTAGATACCGGAGGTGTCGTAGACCAGTACCGGCGGATTTTTCTCGGCACCGAAACTGGCCGGGGTATCGGTGAGGGCGATCTCACGCATCGGCACCCGGATGTCGGGTCGACTTCCCTGCAGATAGACCTTGCGGGAACCGGGGAACGGCTCGACTGCCATGTTGGCGGTATCGACTGCGTGCAAGGGTTGCGTATTGTCTTTGGATTGCATTGCGTTGCGTCCTCCATTAAGGATGTGGCAGACGAAACGGGGAGTTTGAACGGAAAAAGGGAGGAGTATCGCTCCGGTGGGTCTTGCACACCAGAGCCAGCTTCCCTACGCCGGTATGACCCGGATCAGGTTCAAAGGGTATTTCTCAGCCACCTCGCGGCGGCACCCCCGCTTCTATCAGGGCAGAGAATCCGCCCACATGCGCAACATGGTACAGTAAACGGTCGCGGCGCGGCAATGTGCAAACAACCCTGGCGCCCGCGTGGGCACACACAACGTACCCTATGAAACTAGCCGAGAATGAACGCGAATACACGCAAATGCTTGTTAATTAAATCTAACCTTTGATGACCTGGCGGCTACATATGCCATTGCAGAATTTTTGGCGCTTAGATTGAATGAACCGTTAAAAAATATTCTATTTGCGTTCATTCGCGGCTAAAAATCCCAATAATCAAATCGTGCCCAATCCCCAGGGCAGCACCGGGGACCGTCCGCTAAAACTCCAGCCGCATCAGCAACTCCGCCAGGTCTGGCCGCCAACCGAACTCCCTCAACTTGACCCGGTTATTGAGCACCACCACTTCCTCTTCCTGCAACCGCTGCTTTTGCCGTTCCGCCTGCGGTGACCCGGCAGGGAATGCAATCCGTCCATCGCTTCGGAGTACCCGGTACCAGGGCACCGCCATATCGTCCGGAACTTCCCCGAGCGCCCGCCCCACCAGGCGTGCGCGCCCCGGCAACCCTGCCAGATCCGCCACCTGTCCGTAGCTGGCCACCCGCCCTTCCGGAATTATCTGAACGGTACGCCAGATGCGTTGATAGTTGTTTATCTGTCCACCCATTTCTCTGCCCGGTTCAAGCCGACCACCATTGGTCCATGACAACCTCACCCGCGGTTTGTTGCGGCGCACAATATTAGGCGATACACTCTTCTCTAATTCAGACTAACCGTTCGCTGGGAGCGACTATGATGCGTCGAGTGGTGTTCAATCAGAAGGGTGGCGTGGGCAAATCCACAATCACCTGCAACCTGGCCGCCATCAGCGCGGCGCGCGGCAAACGCACACTGGTCATCGACCTGGACCCCCAGGGCAACTCCACCCGTTATCTGCTTGGACGCAATCCCGCCGAACTGGATGATACTTTGGTGGACTTTTTTAAGGAGATCCTCTCCTATAGTTTTAAACCGAAAGGGGCCGCTGGCTATATCCACGAAACACCCTTTGAAAATCTCTACCTGATGCCGGCGCATCCGGAACTGGAAGAGCAGCAGGGGAAGCTGGAATCACGCTACAAGATGTTCAAACTACGGGATACACTGCAGAAGCTGGAGGATTTCGATGAAATCTACATCGATACACCACCGGCACTCAATTTTTATACCCGTTCGGCACTAATCGCCGCCAATGCCTGCCTGATCCCGTTTGATTGCGACGACTTCTCTAGACATGCCCTGTATACACTGCTCGGTAATGTACGGGAGATTCAGGATGATCACAACGATGAACTGGCTATCGAGGGCATCGTGGTCAACCAGTTTCAGTCCAGAGCCCGGTTACCCCAAAGCCTGGTAAATGAATTAATCGACGAGGGTTTGCCGATCCTGGACACCTATCTCTCGCCATCCATACGCATCCGTGAATCCCACCAAAGTGCGCGCCCCATGATCCACTTTGATCCCCGACACAAGCTGACCCGGGAATATGAGGCGCTGTATACCCTGCTCGCTCAAGCTTAACGGGAATGTCTTCGGTTAATGCGTGGGTTCCGGCAGTCGATCCGCCAAGTCCCGTAAAAATACACGGGAAAAGCGCGTAACGCCCCGCTGCCTCGCCTGATGGATTTTTTCCCAGGCGCTGGCATATTCGCCCTGCCGATAGAGGGACTGCGCCCAACGCTGCCATACCGGAAGATAGGTCTCATCCAGGGCCAGCGCCTCGGCAAACCGGGCATTAGCCGCGGCAAACAGATCGGTTTGTTGCCCGGACGCCATCTCCCGCGCTTGCTCTCCCTGCAGTGAATAGACCGTTCCCCGATCCGTCAACAACGCCGGCTTTTGATAGGGGTCGTTAACCATGGCCAAAGCCCGATCAAGGAAATGAGCCGCCTGGGAAAACTGCCTTTTCTCAACCAACACCCGGCCAAACCCCCAATAGACCTGATAGTTTTCCGGATCTAGCAACCAAGCCTGGTTGAAGTGCCGCATGGCGGCGTCCGTATCCCCCATGTGCAATAGCCCATCGGCCCGTTTCACCCAATCCCGACTGGCCTGCTTCACATCGCCGCGATAGCGAAACGATGTCTGTTTAATGAAAGCCGCATCTTCTGATTTCAGGTAGTCAGAACGCGCCAGCTCAGGCTGTCCATACATGGGCAACGCTTCAATCGCCTCCTTTTCCGCTACCGTCATGCAGCCACTCAACAGCACCGCTACCAGCAGAACAACGGCCATTCTCAACACACCCATAGCAAGTCCTATCCTTTGATCGATGAAATCCGCCGATTCACTGGCAGCGTAAACCGGCAAACGGACGACAATCCGAGTCACCTCAACTTTGCTCACGCAGGCGTGCGATCCGCTCCTCGATACGCGGATGAGTGCGGAACAGATCACTCAGCCCTTTACCGCCAGCGATACCGAAGGCCGCCAACTGATCCGGTAATCCCTCACCTGGTTGTACGCCACCGAGGCGGGCCAGGGCATTAATCATACTATTGCCCCCGGCCAATTTTGCACCGCCGGCATCGGCCCGGTACTCACGCTGACGTGAGAACCAGAATACGATAATGCTTGCAAGAAACCCCAGTACCAGTTCAGCCACGATAGTGGTGACCCAGAAGGCCGGACCATGTCCGCGTTCCGTCTTAAACACTACCCGATCCACGAGATGCCCCACCACCCTTGAGAGCACTATCACGAACGTATTCACCACTCCCTGGATCAGCGCCAGGGTAACCATATCGCCATTGGCGATATGGCTTATCTCATGCCCCAGCACCGCTTCGACCTCGGCACGATCCATCTGTTGCAGCAAACCACTGCTCACCGCTACCAGGGCATCGTTACGATTCCAGCCGGTAGCGAAGGCGTTCATCTCCGCACCCTCGTAGATCGCCACCTCCGGCATACCGATTCCGACTTGCTGCGCCTGCCGCTGGACCGTATTCACCAACCACTGTTCAGCCGTGGACGATGGGGTCTCAATCACCCGAAGCCCCATCATCCTCTTGGCGGTCCATTTGGATATAAACAGGGAGACCAGCGAACCACCAAAACCCAACACGGCAGCAAATATCACCAGAGAGTTAATATCAAGACCGGCCCCCTGTTGATCAAGAATACGCTCCACACCCAACAGACGCAGGGTAACCGATAGTACAGCGATCACCGCCAGGTTGGTGGCAAGAAAAAGAATAATCCGCTTCATCTGTCAAAGCTCCATAAATAATGACCGGCGAATTAGGAGATAGGGATAATCACCAGTATTTTCAACTATGGCGCTTACCCGCATTATGTCGGTGAGCAGTTTATGCCACTACATAAAAAAAGCCCCCGCTTTGCAGCGAGGGCTTCTATACATAAGTTTACGGCCTAGCCTAGCGCCGAAACTTCCTGATCAGCAGGAAGCCCGCTTCCGTCCGCGCCAAGCCATACCCAGCAGACCAATCCCCATCAGTGCGAGTGGAGCTGGAACCGGTACCCCTGGCAGACTACCTTGTTCAATCAACGCATAGCGCAGTTGTCCGCCAGCGACCAGAAACTCACCGATACCGTTGCCCCAGAAAGAAACTTGGGTGAAATCACCGGTATCGTCGAAGGCGGCAACAAAAATTTCAAACACGTTAAAACCGGTATCCTGTGACGGAAACAGACCATCTGAAGAGGTGTTTGCGCTGGCGACCAGGATAGGCGCGCCACCATCGAAGGAGATAAACAGTTCGGTTACCGGGTTATAACAGCAGGTAGCCCAATCGCCCACCTCAAACCCGACGGCATTGACAGCGCTATCGAAGGTAAAAGTGATACCACTATTGAAGTAGTCCAAGGGATCGGTACGTGGATCGCTGCCACCGCCGGCGGGGTTGATACCAATAACCTGCCCTGACATGGAACCGTAAGTGGTCACGCCACCAATACCACCATCATTCTGGGTGATTACGTAGTCGCCACGATCAATACTGGCGCCACTCGACAAGCCTGACCAGATGTCAAAATTCACTGTTGCGCCGGTGCCGGTCACCGTTGAATCGAAATCAGCGACACCTGCCGAAATACCATCGAATACAGTCGCGATGGTAGCGTTAGCCGTTGCGCTGATCGTCATTGCGGCCACTACAACCGCTACTTTAAATTTTCCGATCATCTCGAATCTCTCCCTAATCTAAAATTCTTGTCTTGCGTCTGCACTCGACAACCAAATATTGCTACCAAGTAGCCCTACTGTGATCCATAAGCAATGAATGTACCAAGTCAATGATCATGAACTGTAACTAATTGAATTACAAATATATTAATCCAATATGGCGACACGATAGTCGAATAGATACACACCGTCTCTCAACGATTTGTAAAATTACCTGACATAACCTATGGCTTTTCTTGAATAGAAATCCAAGCTATTGCGCAACAACTATTCTCGGAAACAGTGTTTTACCGCAGGCCATCGCAAACTAGAAACCGTCAACAAGCCAGATCGCAGCAGTGTTTATGTAGCTCACCCATCATAAATCAAAGTCTTATACATCCGCGTGAACCACATAATTGACGGCTGAGTTAACCGGGCAATGGGGGTATTATGAACGTTCCATACTCAACCATGTGATGAATAACCTCTAAGAATCCCGCTATGAAAATGCGCCTTTTGAAGCACCGATTGCTACGCTGTGCCGCGACAGTGACCATTGCACTGGTTGTATCCACACCCTTACTGGCCGCCGACAAGCATGTAGCGATTACCCAGATCGTCGAACACCCTGCGCTGGACGCGGTACGCCAGGGCGTAAAGGATGAACTGGCTGAACGGGGCTTCGTCTTCGGAAAGAATCTGCAGTGGAGTTATGAAAGCGCCCAGGGAAGCCCCTCAACGGCAGCCCAGATTGCGCGGAAGTTCGCCGGTGATCGGCCGGACCTGGTGATCGGCATCTCTACCCCTTCGGCCCAGACCCTGGCCGCCTCGGCACGTGACATTCCACTGATCTTCAGTGCCGTGACGGATCCGCTAGCCGCCAAGCTGGTTAGCAATCTGGAAAAACCGGGCGGCCTGATCACCGGCACCAGCGACGCGCTGCCGCTGGAACGGCATCTGGATCTGATTGCTGAAATCGTACCCACCACCCAGCGTCTCGGCGTACTGTTCAATCCGGGTGAAGCCAACTCGGTCAGCAGCGTCAATCAACTGAAGGCGGCAGCAGCCAAGCGCGGCTGGGAAATTGTGGAAGGCGGCGCAGCCAAGTCGGCGGAGGTACTGGCGGCCGCACGCTCGCTGGTGGGCAAGGTCGATGCTATCTATGTCCCCACCGACAATACCGTGGTCTCCGCCTTTGAGAGCGTAGTTCGAGTCGGGCAACAGGCCAAACTGCCGGTGATCGCCGGCGACACTTCCTCGGTAGAACGGGGTGCGGCAGCGGCCGTCGGCTTCAACTACTATGACGTGGGCCGGCAGACCGGACGCATGGCCGCCCAGGTGCTGAACGGCGAAAAGCCCGGCGACATCCCGGTGGAGACCGTACAGAAAACCGAGCTATACCTGAACCCGGCGTCAGCAGAAAAGATGGGGGTTACCCTGTCACCGGCGCTGATCGCACGGGCCAGCAAGATCATCGAATAGTCTTTATATCTCACCTGTGAGGCACCGCGCCCGGTGCCTCACAGTCAACCGATCCTTCACTATGAATTCAATTGCCTTTCTGGGTGCCATTGAGAGTGGACTGGTCTTCGGACTGGTGGCCTTCGGGGTGTTTCTCTCCTTCCGCATCCTGCAGTTTCCCGACCTGACGGTGGACGGTAGTTTTCCCCTGGGTGCCGCCGTCAGCGCCACCCTGATCGTCAGCGGCAGCGACCCCTGGCTCGCCACCCTCTATGCCGCCCTGGCTGGTGCCGCGGCCGGCCTGGTCACCGCCTGGCTCAATGTGCGCTTGAAGATCCTGCACCTGCTGGCCTCCATCCTCACCATGATCGCTCTCTACTCCGTCAACCTGCGCATCATGGGCAAGCCTAACGTTGCCCTGCTGGGCGAAGAGACGCTGTTGACTCCATTTGAGAGCGGCTCGCTCCCCTACTACGTCACTACGCCTATGGTGTTTGCCGTCATCGTACTGGTGGTGATGATCGCCCTGATTGCGTTTCTTTACTCGGAGACCGGCCTCGCGATGCGCGCCACCGGCGCCAATCCGCGCATGGCCCGGGCGCACGGGATCAACACCTCGCGCATGGTGCTGCTGGGTATGGCCATCTCCAACGCCCTGGTGGCCATCGCCGGGGCGCTGTTCGCCCAGAGCCAGGGCAGCGCCGATGTCACCATGGGGGTCGGTGTGATCGTCATCGGCCTGGCTTCGGTGATCGGCGGCGAAGCGGTGATGTCGACCCGCACCATGTTGCTTAGCATTATCGCCTGCCTGGTGGGGGCGATACTCTACCGGCTGGCGATCGCCACCGCACTGAATCTGGACCTGCTCGGCATGAAATCCCAGGATCTCAACCTGGTCACCGCCGTGCTGGTTACCGCCGCCATCGTCTTCCCCGGCATGCGCCGCTCGTTGAAGGGAATCTTCACCCGGGGAGAAAGCCAATGATCACATTGCGCAACATCGTGGTCACCTTCGGCCGCGGTACACCGCTGGAGACTCCGGCCCTGCGCGCCGTCGACCTGGATATCGACAAGGGCGAGTTCATCACCGTGATCGGCAGCAACGGTGCCGGCAAGTCGACCCTGCTCAATGTCCTCTCCGGCGAGGTGCTGGCGGACAGCGGCAGCCTGCGTATCGACAACGACAACCTGACCAGGCGCTCCACCCACGCCCGGGCGAACCTGGTGGCGCGGGTGTTTCAGGACCCGCTGGCCGGCACCTGCGAACAGCTCACCATCGAGGAGAATCTGGCCCTGGCCTGCGCCCGCGGCCGCCGGCGTGGTTTGCGCCAGGCGCTGAACCCGTCGCTACGGGCGCGCTTTCGCGAACAGCTCAGCCGCCTGGGTCTGTGCCTGGAAGAACGGCTCAGCGATCAAATGGGTTTGCTCTCCGGCGGTCAGCGACAGGCGGTCAGCCTGCTCATGGCCACCCTGCAGCCGGCCAAGATTCTGCTACTGGACGAGCACACCGCCGCCCTCGATCCCAAGACCGCCGCCTTCGTGCTGGAGCTGAGCCGGGAAATCATCCAGGAGCAGCAACTCACCACCCTGATGGTGACCCACAGCATGCGCCAGGCGCTGGAAGTAGGTAGCCGGACCATCATGATGCACCAGGGCCGGATCATCTTCGACGTACGCGGCGAGGAGCGGAACGGGCTGGGTGTACCGGATCTGCTGGCACTGTTCGAACAGCGCCAGGGGGAGAGCCTGAGCGACGACAGCCTGCTGCTGTCCGGATAAAAACTCCAGTCCGGTATTAAAAATCGATGCGGTATCCAGCGGTGAGGTAATAGGTCGACGTGGTGTTCGACAATCCCGGCCCATCCAGTTGGGAGTATTCTCCGCCAACTTCCACTTCAAAGTAGTACTTACGCTGTAGAAGGTAGTCCATTCTGAGTGAGGGAATAATAACCCACTCCGTGCTGTTATTGCTGATGCGATCTTTATAGTCAAGTCGAATACGGGGATTAAGACGCCAGAAGGTGGTGATGGGATAACGGGTATTGAGTGAGAGCGTGGCTGTATTTACGTTACTTGTATCTGAATAGCGTACCCCGGCCACGGTAATGTCGCCGGGCTTTAGAAGATTGCTGCCGATCAGCTGCAGATTATAGAATTTGTCCACGCCAGTTCCCGGCACCGCCAAGACCCCCCCGGATGCCGGCGTGCCACTCAGTTCTGTGAGTGTGATGTCGCCGCTAATTTGCAGCTTCTCCGTCAGCGGCTTGGATGCGCCCAGGGTAAAAGAAGTACTTTCTGCTGTACGGTCCTTGGCCAATTGATAAATCTCATCCTCGGAGAAACTGGACAGTAACTCGGACAACGAGGTAACCATTTGTCCCTGAAGTGCATTCTGTACGGTTAAAAAGGGGCTAGTCCGATAATCAAACTGCGCATTCAGAGACAGCCCTCCTGGCAGGTGCATGTTACCGATCAATAGAATCGTATTTAGTTTCTCAAAATGGATGTCATAATCGACTAAGCCAAGTAAGGATCTCTCCGCGGTAAAATATCTCAGCTCTCCACCTACAGCGCGACGCCCTGTTAAATCCTCATTCGTTTGGTCGATATAGAAAAGCACAAAGTCCCACGCGTTCTCATAGGTACCAAGATCCACACTGGCACCCCAGAACTGCCGGTCCATATCCACGCCATCAGACGACCTGTCCACCGGATATCCCGCCACCAGATTAAACCGGATGTCATCTCTCATGCGATAACCAAATACCCCACCATCAAACCGCCCCAAAACCCCACCTGTACTCCGCGTCTGCCGGCCCAGCCGAGTAGAAAGACCGGTTTCCTTGTGGTTCAAATCAACATAAAGAGAGCTGATGTGTGAGTAGCTTTCCGGGTCGTCATCCAGAAAATCTTTTAGGTAACCACCGGTAAATCGGATATTGGTATCGAGTACATCGCTGCGCCCCCTGGCACTCACATTGATATCCGTGGACAGCCTGTTCTGAGTGATTTTTGATCCTTGCGGCTCGATATCCAATACGTCGCGACGGTAAAACTGTGAAAAACTTCCATATGTACGCCATTGGGTGCCGCCCTCTTCCTGTTTTTGCCCTCGACCCGACTTCAGGGCCGGTCGCGGCGCCTCCCGCGCGGTTACCAATGCCGCCAGCCTCTGTCGCACTCGCTCTGCTCCCTCACCTTCGGGATAGAGGACAAGGTACTTTTCATACTCACATTTGGCATGAGCGAGCTGCTTATTGCGTTCTCGCGCCACCCCCAGGAATTCCTGCGCAGCCTCACGATAGCTGTGATCCGGGTAACGCAGTACCTTGGTATAGAGTTGCACGGCGCGTGAATATGCGTTACCCGCCATCGCTTGGCGTGCCTCTTCCATAAGTGCCGCTATCTCAGCCTCCGGAACAGCCGCCAAAAACGCCTCTTTTGCCGACTCCTTTTCTTGTTTGGCACGAGATTTCTCCGCACGTATGACAGAAGGTGCGCCGGGAGCTACAGGTTTGGGGAGACCGGCCAGTTCAGCACTTGTAACCCGGGAAATCCATGCACCTGGATAACGGGATTTCAACGCCTGCTGGGCTGATACAGCCTCAGCGTAGCTGGCGAAAAAACCTAGTCCTAATCGGTGCCATAACTTGCCGTCGAGAATAACTTCCGTGATATGGAGAGTATATCGATTGAATACCGCATCCAGCTCTACGTCAGTCAGGTTGGGTGGCTCGGTGGTAGATTGCAGGTTTACGACGTAGCCTCCAATCGCAGACTCGGCGGTTCCCTTACCTGCTTCGTCAATCGTGGAGGTCCCGCGTCCTGTACCCGCCCTTGATTCCGACTCCAAGGCCTCCGCTTGCATTGGGCTGTCATCCCTCTCCCCGGACACGGATGGCCGTTCAATTACCAACATGATTTGGCGATAATCGCGACTGGGTTGAATACGGAAGTTCAGGATGCTTTTTAATCTAATTCTGATAGAAACAAACCCGGATGTGGTATCAAATTCATACTCAACCTGGCGAACTTCCGAACTACCGGGAACCAGTGATTGATCTTCCAGAAACTCCGATGCCAAGGCTGCCAGACCACGGAGAGGCCGAAGCTGTATCTGAATATCCTTACCCCTGGTTTCGGGTGTGTGATTGATATACTGCAGGGGTTCGGCAAACTGGATTCTGAACTCCACTTCATTTGAGTTCAATTGCACTTGCTCCGTATCGGTGATCAAAGGCTCCTGCGCCCAGGCCACCTCACTCAGCGATGCGGCCATCACCAGAAATACTGCCAATAGCCAGTTAAGCCATGGGCGTTTTGCCAATATAAACATGCCGCCTGCTATTTGCTTACCAATGCATCTGCCAGGGTAGATCAGCTTGCTCAGGGTCGTCGCTCTTATCTCGCTCGTTACCGCATCATTACTTTTCATAGCGGCCGTTGCCGATCGGTTCACCGGTAGTCCGTAATCGTCACAACTACCCCCCGCGACGAACCGCCGAAAAGATTGACCCGGCGCCATCCACGCCTGGAATGCCGAACGCATTGATAGCCCTGGCATCACCTGCTTATTGAATCGAGAAAAACAGGCCATTTCGTTCCCTTTATTTATAATTAAGAGCTTACGCAAGCTTCTTACGCTTCCTTTTAATTAAAGCCATTAACTATATAACATTTAATTAATTTCTTGTGGGGCATTATTTAATACGCTTCCGGTTGGTCAATGCATCATCAACCAACTTATTCACGGTTTCTTAGAAATCGCTGCTTTTCACACTATGCTCACCACTCCGGCTTTTCTTAATCTGCGTCATACTGGAATCGGTATAGATATGACAGCTTCCGGAACAATCCCGCAGCTCCGATACCGTATAGCGCGTATCGGGGTTTTCATATTTTTTATGGGGACCTGACTTGTAATCCTGTGCGTGGCAACCCGCGCAATCCGGTTGATAAGAGGGTGCACTCCAGGTAACAACCTGACTATTGGATTTATGGCATTCGGTACAGGTCAGATGTCCTTTATGATCTCCAGGATAGCTGCCGCCACTGTGATGAAAATCAGAAGGTGCCCAACTGTTCGTATTGTGGCAGTTGTCGCATTGCAGACTGGTTACAAAATGATCTGCTGGCTTGCCGGTGGCCGTAGTTCCGTTATGACAACTATTGCAGGAACCGGTTACCGAGCCGTGATCAAAGTTGGCGGGGATCCAGGCATTTGTACCATGACAGACATCACACTGGGCGCCTGTGGATATATGATTCGCTGTCTTGCCAATTGCCTGCACACCATTGTGACAACTACTGCAGTTACCGGAAATACCGGAGTGATCGAACACAGCAGGCACCCAACCGATTGTCGTATGACAATCATCACAAAGGTTGTTAGTGGGTAAGTGGCTGACGCTCTTGCCCGGCGCCGTGATGCCGTTGTGGCAGCTGGCGCAGGTACCCACCACCGCGGCGTGATCCACCTGCAGTACCGGCGTCCAGCCGTTGGTCCCATGACAGGACTCGCAGCTGTTGTCGGTGGCGATATGAACCGCCGGCAGCCCGGTGGCCTGCACCCCGTTGTGGCAGCTCGCGCAGTTGCCGGCCACACTGGCGTGATCGAACACCGCGCCGGTCCAGCTGCTGGTGCCGTGGCAGTCGTCGCACTGGTTGTTGCTGGCGATATGGCTGGCGATCTTGCCCGGTGCCGTGATGCCGTTGTGGCAGGTGACGCAGCTGGCTGTCGTTTTTGCATGATTAAACTTTGTGATCCACGTGATTGTAACGTGGCAAGACTCACACTTGTTTTCGGACGGAATATGGGTTGTCGGCTTTCCACTGGCAATTTGCCCGTTATGGCACTGCGAACAGCCGCTGGCAATATTGGAATGATCGAATCGCGCAGTATTCCAATTCAATGTCGTGTGACAATTCCCACAACTATTGCTACTTGGAACATGCGTAGGGGCTTTTCCCGCTGCAGTGCTGTTATTGTGGCACTGAACACAGGTCCCACTGGCCGCACCGTGGTCCATTTCCACCGACTGATTCCAACCCTCGGTGGCATGACAACTGACACAATCGTCGGTCGACAAAATATGACTGGATGGTTTAACAGTTGCGGCAATTCTTCCGGATCCATGGCAAGAAGCACAACTTGTCGGCGTACCTTCAAATACGCCACCTGCATGACAGGACTCGCAGCTCAACCCATTATGAGCGCCCTGCAGTTCAAATCCGGTTTGCAAATGGTCAAATGGTGGCGTTTCAGGCTGTTGCGCAGACGCGGCCCACCAGCCTCCTGACAGTATCAGACACAACAGTATTGCGCAGACGCGATTCAATTTGTTCGAAATAAGAAAATGCATTTCCGTGCCACCCCTGGTGAGATTGCCGACAATTCCGGCGCCGGCTATCTTGCTTGGTCAATCACCTGAACCCTGAACGATTCGGGAACATGACAGCGTTCACATCGATTGCCGAGTTGCCCTTCATGCACGTCATCAATCGAGTGACAATCGATACATTGCCTTGCGGCCTTGAGCTGTTTATTACTGGACTTATGACATAATCCACAGGCAATACCGACGTGCGATCCCTCTAGCGGATACTCAGTATCCTGGTTATGGTCGAATTGCCAATAATTCCAGCCGTTGGGGTTATGACAGCCTGTACAGCTATTGGCAAATGCACCGTTATGCACATCATCCGAAGAATGACAATCCACACAATCCCGGGCTGTATCCTCGTAATTGGCGTCAATATGGCAGTCACTGCAACTTGCCGCCTCGTGTAACCCGATGAGCGGAAAGTCGGTAAGCCCATGATCAAATACCGTCTCCCCCGTCCAGCTTGCCTGTCCATGGCAACGTTCGCACTTTTTACCTTGCTTGCCCGCATGCCTGTCATCCCCTTCATGACAAGCAATACATTCCTTCTTCAGCTCCACACTCTTTATACCCGCATGGTGGCACGCGATACAGGTAATATCCTTGTGTCGTCCCAAAAGCTTAAATTCTGTTCTACGATCATGATCGAAACCTATATCCTTCCACTCGGTTTCCCGATGACACTCCTTGCACTCCTCCCCATAGCTTCCACCGTGAACATCCGAATCCGCATGGCATGCCACACATGTCTTACCTACCTCTTTCACAGGTCGCCCCGGCGTGTGGCAGGCATCACATTCCAATTTCTGATGTGCTTTGCGAAGTGGATATTTAGTATCCTTATCATGCAAAAACGCAGACTTATCCCACTTCTCTTCCTGGTGGCATTTTCCACACTCACTACCCAATGAGCCCAGGTGTTTGTCATCAAGACTGTGGCAATCCACACAGAGTTTTGGTGCCTGCGTGTACACCTTGCCAATATGGCACGCCGTGCATTCTGCTTCCCGGTGTTTTCCTTTCAGTGGAAAATCAGTCTTTTCATGATCCAACTCCACCTGGGCCCAGTTCTCGCTGACATGGCAATTCTCGCACTCCTTGCCCTCCGTCTCCTTGTGGACATCATCCCCCTTGTGGCAATCAATACAGAGTAGCGGCGCATCTCTGTAGTGCGCTTCCGGCTTGTGACACTCCGTGCAAATTACATTTCGATGCCCACCACGCAACTCAAAATCCGTATCGCGATGATTGAATCGCTCTTTATGCAATCCTCTAACATCCGCATCCCTGCCGACGTGATCCGTATGACAGACACGACATTCACTTTGACTCGCCATCTTGCTTCTCGAATGAAACCCCTTCTTCTGTTTCAAATCGTTTGCGATGCTTTCATGACAATCCAGGCAAAGTGTCTTTTGTCCAGCCTGTTTGAAATTCACATGGCATTTCTCGCATTTCGCCTCATAATCCGCATGACCCGCTATAACCGGACCCGGCATGAATATTTTCTCGAATTCTGTTGCCACTGCCACACCAGCAAAAAGTACCAGAAAAACAAGCAGTAGCATGTTCCTTGCTGTGAGACTCATGATCGGTCGCTGTATCAATACATATGTACAGCAACAACATGAAATATTGCCGACGCGACCAACATGACAAAAAATGGCACATGTATTACATGCCAAAGTGAAAACAGGCGCTCAAACAAAAGTAACGTCCTAGCCGCGGCAATAGTTTTATTGACTTTCCGCAACTCCCGGGAGAACTCTTTTCTGAATTGGGACAAATGTTTACTATCCAGTTTTGTATTGAGTTGCTGTTCAAACACTCGAAGTTGGGTACGCAACTCCCATTCGCCTTTTTCAGCCAAACCAACCAGCTTTTCACCCTCGGACAAATTCCAGGGACTATCGACGTCATGCCTTCGCGCCATAGCTCGCAATCCATCCACCTGCTTTATTATCGAATCAATGCTGTCGCGTATCTTTTTCCGCTTTCCAGTCAAGCCATAATGAACCTGAATATAAAGATAGCGACCGATCAAGCCGCTAGCCGCCACCAGTAGCATGCAATAAAGAGCGACGCGACTATTGAATGACCCAAGACTGAAGTTCGAATGAAGCACCACAAGACAGGGGACAGTAATACCAAGTACCAGATGCGCGCGAAACCAGAATTTGACACTTCCCAACCAGGACGGTAACTGTCGCCGTTTACGCCATGGATAGACCATCATCAACAGCAGCATGACACCGCTAGCTATCCCCATCCAGTAGCCCAATCCTTGTTCTGCAACGATGTAACGTTGGCCGCTTACCCTCCAGGCATACCACATGACATAAACCAACAGCGCGAAATAGAGGTATGAAGTTAGCCTGCGTACGAGCAACAGTATTTTTTCTGAAGAGATTACTCGCGAAATTTCTTCCACACCCATACTCCGCGACGGTATCGGCTTACTTACATTCGTTTGCATCAAGAGTTTGTCCGCCTATAAAACCCGTTAGTGAACTCATCTGCAATGACTAAGCTAAGGCATCTCCTCATTGGCGAACATCCTTTTCAGATTTGAAGGAAACAAACTGCCGTGACGATCACGGGGCGTGACGATCTTTACGCAAAACGACAGATTCGTGCAGGTAAAGATTCACGCCACACTCTTTAGAACGAAAACAATTGTCGTTTATCGTCATATCTTAAAACTTGAAATAGCGCACAAACCTTATAAGTTAACGGGTGAATTTTCCGGCATTTGTTACGGGCTCCATATATAGTACCCCTGACTTTCTGATCATCCCCGGATCGTGGCATCCGGGGAACATGTCACTCCGTTGTCATCACAGACCATTCTGGTAATTAAACAACTGAAGATTATTGTGATGAAAAATACAGCAATCACGGCGCTCTACTTTCTGCCGTTGGCCTTCAGCCTCGTTTACTATCTATTGCGACGAACAGTCAATAACCGTACGAATAGTCTGGTATTAAGAGATGCCATTGCAGACAAACTGACAGAGCCGGCCTCTCTCCATCCCATAATCAACCCAGACAAATGTGTCGGTTGTGGATCGTGTGTTCATGCCTGCCCCGAAAATCAGGTACTTGGCCTTATCAAGGGAAAATCCCAGCTGATCAATCCCAGCCATTGCATTGGTCACGGCTGTTGCAAGGAAGCATGCCCAATGAACGCCATCGAGTTGGTATTCGGCAGCGCTACCCGGGGCGTCGATATTCCCCACTTGGCTTCAAACTTTGAAACCAATGTACCCGGGATCTTCATCGCCGGCGAGTTAGGCGGCATGGGGTTAATAAAAAATGCTATTGCTCAGGGAAAGCAGGCTGTTGAGGCAATCAAGCGCAAACTAAATGGTCAGCTACAAACGGATTATGATCTGATAATTGTCGGCGCGGGACCGGCGGGCATTGCGGCGTCGCTTGCCGCCAAGAAAGACAATTTGCGCTACTTGGTTCTGGAACAGGAATCCCTCGGCGGAACCGTCTCTCATTATCCGCGCGGAAAAATCGTCATGACTGCGCCAACCGAATTACCCATAGTTGGCAAGATGCATTTTCGCGAGACCTCGAAAGAGCAGTTGATGGAATTCTGGAAGAAGATCGAAACAGAAATAACACTCAACATCAAATATCGCGAACGTGTTAAAACCGTGACACCCATTGCGACGCCGGGAACAGGATATCGGGTTATTTCAAGCAAGGATCAATACACCACAACCGCCATACTGCTTGCCATCGGTCGCCGTGGCACGCCAAGGAAGCTGGGCGTTCCTGGCGAAGAGCTTCCTAAAGTAGTATATCGTCTCGACGATCCTGAACAGTATCAACGTAAGCACGTTACCGTTGTGGGTGGTGGTGACAGCGCGCTGGAAGCGGCACTCGCCATCAGTGAACAACCCGGTACGACAGTGACTCTCTCTTATCGTTCGGATGCATTTAGTCGAGCGAAGAATAAGAACAGAACACGCATTTGCGCGGCCAATGATCAGAACCAGCTATCTATACTTTTTAACTCCAATGTAAAAGCCATTAAAGAGTCGACAATTGAAATAGAACAAGCCGGCAAACTGATAAAATTGAAAAATGATGCCGTCATTATCTCAGCCGGAGGAATATTACCAACACCGTTTCTAAAGGATATAGGTATTCATGTGGAAACCAAGTTCGGGACCAGCTAAATCATGCGCAAAGGTAATTTACTTCCGCTGTTCTTGCTTTGCATAGGCACCCTCCAACCAGCCTGGGCCGACAGAGTCGAGGACGCGCTGAGCGCCATACGCGAAAAGAATTATGAATCTGCCGTCCAGATCCTAGGTATCGAGGCCGAGAAGGGAAATGCCGACGCACAGTTCAGATTGGCGTCGCTCTATCGAAGTGGATTGGGTGTTGAGAAAAATCTTCGAACTGCCTTTGAGTGGATGCGCAAATCCGCGCAACAGCGTCACGCCAAGGCCGAGTACAACCTAGGCGAATTCTATTATCATGGCTGGGGTGTGGGCCGCGATAGGAAGTTGGCCCACCTTTGGTACGAGAAAGCCGCCGAGGACGACTATGCCATTGCCCAAGAAAAATTGGACCGGATCAGGACTCATTCATCCGTTGACTATTTGGCCCCCGATAGTGAAGCCGGGATAACCGCGCTGTTTGCCGCCTGCAGAAAAGGCGATCGTATCAAAGTTAAATGGTTGCTTGAACAAGGCGTTCCGGTTGACAGCACCAACGAAGCCAATCAAACACCCTTGATGATCACCTTGAGCCGTGGGCATGCCGAAACCGCCGCACTGCTGCTGGATCACCACGCAAGTATCACTGCCCAAGATATAGACGGGAATACACCACTACTGCATGCAGCGAAATCAAAATCGATCCAGGCTATTAAGGTCGCTATTGGTGCGGGTGCCCCGATAGATCAATCCGATGTATCCGGCAATACGGCACTGCTACTTGCAATCCGCCAGGGGGATACTGAAATGGTAAGCCTGTTGCTCGACAGCGGAGCTGACGTCAACAAAAACTATACCTCAAGCGCCAGCCCGTTAGACTTGGCAAAGCGCTTAAAACACAAGCAAATCGTAAAAATACTCAATGACAATGGCGGGAGGTCAAACCATTCCATCCCCGAACAGCATAGACTGGCCGAATCGATCAGCCGCATAGCCAAACTGTCTGGTGAAAATGCGGCTCCGGACAACCTGTACAGTCAATGGCCCCCACTGGTCATTGCGGCCTGGCGCGGCGACCTGGAACTGGCGGCCCTCCTCCTGGACAAGGGGGCGGACACGGATCAAACAGCACCTGACGGACAGAACGCGCTGACCCGGTCCGTAATGGCAGGCCACGGCGACATTCTGCGTCTACTTTTATCCAACGGTGCCGCTGTCAATCAACCGCTGCCCGACGGCACCACCGCCCTTGAGTTGGCAATAGTCGTCGCGGCGCCGGAAATTGCCAGGATGCTCCTGGACGCCGGCGCCAACCCGAACGGCTCTAACAGGGGCAGCACTACCCCTTTGCTGCTGGCTATCGAGTCGAATGCGACAGAGCTGATCGACCTTCTTCTGGCACGAAAAGCCAACGTCAACAGCGCCGATCGAAATGGCGTAACCGGGTTGCGGTTGGCCGCCGAAAGCAACAATATTGAACTGGCGAAGAAGCTGCTGTCATTCGGCGCCAAGACTGAAATATCTGATAATGACAAACGCACTCCGCTCTGGATCGCCGCTGAACATGGCAGCGACAAAGTCGCCTTGGAGCTGTTGAAAATGAAGGCCAACCCCAATCACCGCGACACCCAGGGACATACACCGATTTTGCGTGCCGCCCTCAACGGCCATGCCGATATCATCGACGCCCTGATTAGTCACGGTGCCGATCCCGGCATTTCCACGGAACGTGGAAACACAGCGCTTCATCTGGCATCCAGCAGGGGCCATGACAATGCGACAAGGCAACTAATCGCATCCAATGTTGCCATTGATTCACATAATAAGAGTGGTGATACCGCGCTGATGCTGGCCGTCGCCGGGGGCCACCGCAATGTGGTCAAGATGTTGTTGGCGGCGGGTGCGGATCAAAATATTCGAAACCTGAATGGGCTGAATGCATTGAGTCTCGCTTCACAACTTGGTGACCGGGATATAAAAGCACTTCTCAACCGGCACAAAGATAAAGGCCCTCGCTTATTTAGCTTTTTTTAAGTGCCGATTGCTTTATTCAGAAACCCCACGCTCATACGGATAGGCCAATCGTTCACATGCCGCCGAGGTGTTTTGGGGAAACCAGGGCAACGACAGCCTGCTGCTGTCCGATCCGCGCCGAGGCAGTTTGGCACACCCTTAGTGCCTGCCACACCGCACACATACGAATCTCTGGCAGGCACGGGGACCTGCCCCTGCCAGGAATCACACCTCCGGTGTCCCGTCGTAGCGTCCCCCCCTGTGGTTGCCCGTTTCATCAGTGCATTTAGACCTTTGACAAAGCCTGTTCGACATCCGCCAGCAGGTCATCCAGATCCTCCAGCCCCGCCGACAGGCGCACCAGGCCCTCGCCGATGAGGTGCTCGGTCCGCTCCTCGGGGGTGTAGACGGAGTGGGTCATGCTGGCCGGGTGTTGGGCCAGGCTCTCCGCATCACCCAGACTCACCGCGCGGGCGATCAGGTTCAGTTCATTCATGAAGCGACAACCGGCCTGCAGACCACCCTTGAGCTCGAACGCCACCATGCCACCCGGCGCGTCCATCTGGCTTGCCGCCAGTGCGTATTGTGGAAACGACTCTAGTCCCGGGTAGTGACAGATCTCCACCTTGGGGTGTCCCGCAAGCAGCTCGGCGATCCCCCGGGCATTTTCGCAATGCCGGTCCATGCGCAGGGCGAGGGTCTTCAGGCCGCGCAGGATCAGGAAGGCATCCTGCGCGGAGAGCACCGCCCCGGTCATGTCCTTGAGGCCATGGAAGCGCACCTGCTCCAGCGACTCCTGTGGACCAACGACGGCCCCGGCGATCAGGTCGCCGTGTCCGCCCAGATACTTGGTGGCGGAATGCACCACATAGTCGGCGCCCAGTTGCAGCGGCCGCTGCAGGTAAGGTGTACAGTAGGTGTTGTCCACCACCACCCGGGCATCATGGGCTTTGGCGATGGCCGCCACGGCGGCGATATCCACCAGCCGCATGTTGGGGTTGGCCGGTGACTCGAAAAACACCAGCCGGGTGCGCTCGCTGATGGCATTGGCCAGGTTTTCCGCCTCGGTCAGATCCACATGGGTGATCCTCACCCCGAAACGGGCCAGGCCGTGATTGAAATAGGCGTAGGTGCAGCCGTAAAGCGTCTTGTCAGCGATCACCTCGTCGCCCGGCTTGAGCAGGGTCCAGAGCAGCGAGGTGATGGCACCCATGCCCGAGCCGGTCACCAGCGCCGCCTCGCCGCCCTCCAGATCGGCGATGCGCTGCTCCAGCAGCGCCGTAGTCGGGTTGCCCACCCGGGAGTAGACATAACCGGCCTGCTCGCCGGCGAAGCGGGCACCGCCGTCGCCCACGGTCGGAAAGGTATAGGTCGAACTCATATAGACGGGCGGATTGAGGGCGCCATGGCCCGCGTAGGGGTCGTAACCCAGATGGATCGCCCGGGTGGAGAAGCCCGCTTTGCCTTGTTTTGAACTGTACATCATTCCATTCCTACTCAAAACCTGAACCCACAGGTGCCGGAGTCAAACCGGCCCCCCGCCTTGCACCGGCTCACCGGACCGAGCCGAATGGCACTTACTAAAGGCGAATTGCAGGAATTCCACCATTCCGGCGCAGGCCGGGATAACGGTGATTCTTGGCTTAAGTAAGAACCATTCCAGACCGGGGCCCGGTTTGACTCAGACACCTGCTTGCTCACAAAGCGTTTTGTCAAATAATATTCGTATAATTTACGTATCATTAGTATATTGCTCGTTATTATTTGATTTCCATGAAATATTTTTCGGAAAAAAGCGGCCAAAATGACACTAGACCGAATTGACATCGAAATAATCAATCTACTGCAGAATAATGCTCGACTGTCCAACAAACAGATCGCCGCCGAGGTGGGGCTGGCGCCCTCCAGCGTGCACGAACGGCTGAAGCGGCTGTGGGAAAACCGGGTGCTGACAGGCACCCACGCGGAGGTGGACCCGGAGAGCCTGGGCATCGGACTGGAGGCGCTGTTCATGATCGAACTGTCCAAACACGAACGCACCACCGTCGACCGGTTCATGGAAGCCATGCTGGAGATACCCGAGGTGCGCTCGGCCCACTTGATTACCGGCCGCTACGACCTGGTCGTCCACGTCGCGGTACACGACACCCGGCACCTGAAGAACCTGGCGTTGGACCGATTCACCAACCGGCCCGGCGTTACCCGCATCGAGACCTCGATCATCTACGACACGCGGATCAACCCGGTGCTGCCGGACCTGCGGGGGAATGACACTTATTTAAGCTAAGAACTACTGTCATCCCGGCCTTCGCCGGGATGACGAAAATCCTGCAATATGGCTTAAGTAAGTGCCATTCGGATCCGAGGGGGAAAGCAAAGGTGTCGGAGTCAAAGCTGCATCGATCCGATGAAACGATGCAGGGTAGGAGACCGGTTGACTCCGACACCGCCATGATTCGATTCGCATATAAACACTTGACTCTGTAGTCGACTACAGGGTTTATACTGCCGTAAAAATAGTCACCGGGAGCAGCCCCTCGGCGACTTGTGATACGGAGACAGATCATGGAAAACCTCACTATCGGTAAACTGGCCAGGCAGGTGGACCTGGGGGTGGAGACCTTGCGCTACTACGAGCGCCGGGGACTCATCGAACCCCAGCGCCGCACCGAATCCGGCTACCGGCTCTACACTGACGATGCCAGGCAACGGCTGCAGTTTATTCGCCGCGCCCAGGTGCTCGGTTTCTCTCTGGACGAAGTAGCCGAATTGCTCTCCCTGAGCGACCGACCGGACCAGAGCGCCGCCGAGGTGAAACGGCTCACCCAGGCAAAGATCACCGACATCGAGACCCGTATCCACGACCTGGAAAGAATGAAATCCGCCCTGTCGGCACTGGAAGAGCAGTGTCCCGGCCATGCCGGCACCACCGCCGAATGCCCTATCCTCGCCGCGCTGAATCAGCCGACACCCGAAGCCGCGCAAGGAGAAAACGAATGAAATATTCCCAGGAATCCGGGGGTGTGGCACGCCAACCCACAGGTGTCGGAGTCAAACCGGTCCCCTGCCGTGCCTCTGTTCACCGGATCAAGGCCGGTTTGACTCCGACACCTCATGCAATCCCACCGGGAGCAGTTGCCGAGGGAGGTGCCGCATGAACAAACTCGATCTCGGCATCGAAGGCATGACCTGCGCCTCCTGTTCGGCGCGGGTGGAGCGGACACTTGGCAAGCTGGAAGGCGTGACCGAGGCGCCGGTCAACCTGGCCACCGAGCGGGCCAGCGTCTGCTATGACGCATCACTCGTAACGCCCGCCGCACTGATCGATGCGGTGCGTGAGGCAGGCTATTCGCCCGTCACGGATGAACTGGAGATCGGCGTCGGCGGCATGACCTGCGCCAACTGCTCCGCCCGGGTGGAACGCACCCTGAACAAGCTGCCCGGGGTGATCCAGGCCAACGTCAACCTGGCCACCGAACGCGCCACGGTACGTTTTGTACCGGCTACGGTGGGACCGGACGAGATCGCCACCGCCATTCAGGAAGCGGGCTACGAGCCACGCCCGCTGGAAGAGGATGGCGATGCCGAATCCAGACAGGAGGCCGTCCGCGAGGCCAGCCGCCGGGCCATGCGCCACGACCTCTGGATAGCGCTGGTCCTGACCCTGCCGGTGGTGATTTTGGCCATGGGCGCCCACTTCGTGGCCGGCTTCCGGGAGACGCTCAACGCGCTGGCACCCCAGGGCCTGTGGGATTGGATCCAGGCGCTGTTCACCACGGCGGTCATCTTCGGCCCGGGACGACGCTTTTTCCGCCCAGGCTGGATCGCCTACCGCCACCTGTCACCCGACATGAACAGCCTGGTAATGACCGGTACCGGTGCCGCCTGGGGCTACAGCCTGCTGGTGCTGTTGCAACCCGGACTCTTTCCGGTGGATGCCCGCAACCTTTACTTCGAATCGGCCGCGGTGGTACTGACGGTGATCCTGATGGGCAAATACCTGGAAGAGCTGGCCAAGGGGCGCACCTCCGCTGCCATCCGCAAACTGGTGGGGCTGCAGGCCAAGACCGCCCGGGTATTGCGGGACGGTACCGAGGAAGAGATGCCGGTGGCCCGGGTACAAACCGGGGACCGGGTGGTGATTCGGCCGGGCGAACGTATACCGGTGGATGGCGATGTCGTGGAAGGCGAAAGCTATGTCGACGAGTCGATGCTCACCGGCGAACCGGTGCCCGTTGCCAAGCACCCGGGCAACAGCGTGGTAGGTGGCACCGTGAACCAGCACGGACAACTGCAGGTCACGGCCACCCAGGTGGGCAAGGGTACCGTACTGGCACAGATCATCCGCCTGGTGGAGCGAGCCCAGGGCGCCAAGTTGCCGATCCAGGGGCTGGCCGACCGGGTGGTGCGGGTATTCACGCCGGTGGTGCTTGTCATCGCGACCGTCACCTTCGTGGCCTGGCTGTCGCTGGGACCTGACCCGGCGATCACCTTGGCCCTGGTGAGCGCGGTAGCGGTACTGGTTGTCGCCTGTCCCTGTGCCATGGGCCTGGCCACGCCGGCCGCCATCATGGTGGGTACCGGCCGGGCCGCCGAACTGGGCGTACTCTACCGCAAGGGCGAGGCGCTGGAGCGGCTCTCCCACGTAGACCGGGTGGTCTTCGACAAGACCGGCACCCTGACCGAGGGACACCCCGAACTGACCGACCTGGTGGCGGTCGATGGCGACCCGGAGACGGCGCTGCGGCTCGCCGCGGCTGTCGAGGCCGGCAGCGAACACCCGCTCGCCACGGCCATTGTGGAAGCGGCACGGGAGCGGTTTCCCGAGCTGCCGGCGGTGGGGGCGTTTCGCGCCATCCCCGGCTATGGCGTCACAGCCCAAGTGGAGGGACAGCAGATTCAGCTTGGCGCCTTGCGCCACATGGAGAAAGAAGGGATCGATGTCGGCGCCCTGGCGGAGCGTGCCGACAGCTACTCCAGCGACGGTAAAACCCCCATCTACCTCGCTGTCGATGGCCGCGTACGCGCCGTGTTGGCGGTAGCAGATCCATTGAAGGCCGAGGCGGCGGCGATGGTCAGCGAACTGCACCGGCGCGGGCTGCAGGTGGCCATGATCACCGGCGACACCCGTAAAACCGCCGAGGCGATCGCCCGCCTGGCCGGCATCGATGAGGTGCACGCCGAAATCCTGCCGGACGGCAAGTCCCAGACGGTCCGGGAGATGCAGGCCCGCGGACAGAAAGTGGTGTTCGTCGGCGACGGCATCAACGACGCCCCGGCACTGGCTCAGGCGGACGTGGGCATCGCGGTCGGCTCGGGGACCGATATCGCCATCGAGGCGGCGGACGTCACCCTCACTCGCGGTGATCTGGGCGGTGTGGTCACCGCATTGGATGTGGCCCGGCGGACCCTCTCCACCATCCGCGGCAATCTGTTCTGGGCCTTCATCTACAACATTCTGCTGATTCCGCTGGCTACAGGGATCTTCTATCCCTACTT